>DAHXMX010000073.1 GCA_027371515.1 Neisseriaceae bacterium | reverse complement strand
GATAATACCACAGCAACTAAAACCAATACCCAAATAATCATACCTTTTTTAGCATTATCAATTAAATAAGTAACCACAGCTAAATATTTCGCTAAAATAATCTCAAAATAATGATTAAAGACAGCAAAAAATTTATTTAATAAGATTAATGGGAAAAATGTAGTCTTACGTACACCATGCTGATGCTTTAACATAAGTGCACACAATACTGGAGTTAAAGTTAAAGCCACAATACCAGATAATAAAGTAGAAATAGCAATAGTTACAGCAAATTGCTGCATCAACACACCGCTAAAGCCACCTAAAAATGCAACAGGTATAAATACAGCATTTAGTACACATACAACCGCAATTACAGGCGATGCAACTTCTTCCATACATTTAATTGCAGCCGCAATTGAATCTAGGCCTTCTTCCCTCATTAAACGTTCAACGTTTTCTAACACAACAATTGCATCATCTACTACAATTCCAATAGCTAATACCATACCAAATAAAGTTAAAGTATTAATCGAAAAACCAAGAGCCGCGGTACCGGCAAAAGCACCAATAATGGCAACTGGAATTGCCAATACTGGAATAATAGTTCCCTTAAAATTTTGAATAAATAGCATAACCACAAAGAATACCAAAAGAAAGGCAATAAATAAGGTCTGAACTACAGCTTGTATAGATAACAACACGAACTCAGATGAATCATAATGATAATAATATTTAATCCCTTTAGGTAATTGCTTAACTACTTTATTCATCGTATCATGGATATGCTTTTTAACTGCAAGTTGATTTGCACCTGGTACCAAATAAACAGCAATACCAACTGCAGGATGCTTTTCAATAGCACCAGTTTTTGAGTTTTTAATATATGGTTCAAAATAAGTATAATATTGCTCAGCATCTAGTTTAACACGTGCTACATCTTTTAACCTTACCACTTGAGCATTACTTTCAGATGCTCTAATGACTATATCCTGAAATTGTGACTCTTGAGTCATATAACCTTGAGAGTTAATAATAAAGTTATACTTTTGCTCATCATTTAACATTGGCTCCATTGCATTAAAACCAATTGCATAAGGCCAATTTTGATCATTAATTGCATTTTCAATATCTTTTAAACCAACATTATAATAGGACATTTTATTAGGGTCTACCCAAACACGCATCGAAAATGCACGTTGCCCTAAAATTGTAGCTACTCCAACACCAGGAACTTGTAAAATAAGCGGATAAATATATCGCTGTACATAATTGCTAATATATAGCAAATCAGGATTACCGTTATCAGAATAAAATGGAATAACTAGGAATAAATCTGGGTTTTTCATTCTCATTGTTACGCCTTGATTTTGAACTTGCACTGGCAACTGTGGCATTGCTGTGTTAATGCGATTAAGCGCATCAGCTTCAATAGATTTTAAATCAGTACCAACCTGAAAATATACATTCAAACTTAATGAGTTGCTACCATTTGCACTAGATGACTGCATATAAATCATACCAGGTACCCCAGACATCTGATCTTCAATTGGGGCTGCAACAGCATTAGCAATAGTTTCAGAATTTGCACCTGGGAAAGTAACACTAATATTAAGGCATGGTGGCACAATATTTGGATATTGTTCTATAGGTGACGTAGCCATAGCAACTAAACCAGCAATCACAATTACAATTGATATCACCATCGATAAAACAGGGCGTAAAATGAAAAACCTACAAAACATTAATCATTTCCTTATAGTTTGTAATTATTAGCTTTTTTAGGTATGGTTGATTTAACTGTTGGTTGAGGCGATTCGCTTGCAACTACTGGGGGGCTTGATGATTCTGTTATCACAACATCTTTTACCTCATTAGCAGTATCGATTATTTTATCAACCACTACAGTCTCACCAAGGGAAACTTTAACACCACCATCAACAATTAATCTATCACCGCTTTCAATACCTGAATTAATAATCCACAAATCTTTAACCATCTTACCCGTGGTAACATATTTTTTCTGTACTTGATTTTTAGTATCTAAAATATAGACAAACGGACCATTATCATCTCTAAAAACAGCAATTTGAGGAATTGCAAATGCATTAGAAAATTTAGCGCCATGTAAATATACATGCACAAATTGACCTGCCAATAATTTATTCCGCAAATCTTTATTATCTACATAGCCACGTAAATTCCAAACACCATTTTTTAGGCTAATACGCGTATCTGCAAACTCTACGTAACCTGCATTTTGCATAACCGAACCATCTGCCAATTCAACATCAATTCTAAATTTATAACTAGTTGGTACATGAATTTTAGATTCAATCATACCTTGCTCTATTGTTAAGCGATCATTTTCTGGCATTGAAAATAAAATATACATATTATTAACTGAATTAATTACATTTAACTGTGTTTGAAAAGCAGTTACCATATCACCAACAGTTACCTGACGTTCTGCGATATAACCATCAGCTGGAGCTCTTACCTGACAATATTCAAGATTTAATTTTTCTTGATTAATATTTGCAATATCAGTCTTTACATTTCCTTGTGCAGTTTTATAATTAATTAATGCTGTTTCAACATCCTGTAATGAAACTGCATTAGTTTTGTATAACGTTTTATAACGCTCCCAAATAATTTTATAATTTTCCATTGCGGCTTGATCTTTTACTAATTGTCCTTGAAAAGAATTTAAATTATATTGGAATGGTCGTGGGTCAATTTGATACAGTATCGCATCTTTTTTAACATATGTTCCCTCGGTATAGTTTTGTTTAAAGATAGCACCACTAACCCTTGGTATTACTGGATAATCAACCACACCTTGAACAATTCCAGGATAATCAAAAACATAAGGGACATCATATGAATGAGCTATTTGTATATCAACATGTGGTAAAGGTGGTTTTGGTTTTTCTTTCTTACCACAACCAATTAAACTAAAAACAAAAAACATTACAACCAATATATTTTTTTTCATTTAAACAACCTATAAAACACCACTTTTAAAGTCAAGTACGGATTGTATCACAAATCTTATATGTGGTACAATATTAGCTAAATTTACTAATGCGAGAATAAAATAAATGTATATTAAACCTATTAAGCTGCATCTTGATTTAGAAAAACTAATCTTTGTTAATATTTTTTTCTTATTTGTAATTCCACAATTAAATAATGTTCATTATGATCCGCTACCGCAATTTTGGGCTGAAATAAGTGCAGTATGTGGTATTATTAGCTTATTTTTTATTACGATAAGTTATACCCAGAAAATACTTATTCCTCGTTTTGCTATTTTAATATTAGTATTTATTGTATATTTATTAATTCAACAACAAATCAAACAATTAGATTTTGTTGGATTAATGTATGTAGCCTGTTTAGAATTTTTATTATGCTTTATTCTTGCTATTTGTATGGTAAGTATTGAACAAAAAATAGGATTAGACAAACTTAGCTACTATATTACAATTAGCATATTAATTGGCTCTATAATTCAATCGTTAATCGGTCTATTACAATATACAGGTTTATATAAATATTTAGGCGATTTAATATTTTATGATAGTGCGCACCCAACCACTGATATTTTTGGTCATTTTGGCCAACGTAATCACTATTGTCATTATTTAACTTGGGGGATATTTGCCACTATTTATTTATTTTTTAAAAATAAAATATCAAGGCCTATATTCTTAATTATTATTGTTTGGTTAACATTTAGTCTTACCATTGCTGGCTCAAGAAGTATTTTACTTTACTTTGCCACCTCAATAATAATATTTTCATTATTTGCATTGAAAAATAAAGCGTTAACTCGACCGCTAATTACTATTTGCACTATTAGTATATTTATTTTACTATTTGGCTATTTATATCCAATCATGATTAAATTATTCACCCATATTCATCAAGTAGATTCTGGAGTAACTAGACTATCTACTGAATCAGCAGAAGGCGGATTGATTGGACGCAGAATGACAGAGTGGTTAAAAGCAATCGTTATATTTAAACAACACCCATTAATTGGAGCTGGATGGAATACTTTTGCACATAATAGTGTATATTTACAACCATTATTTCCAAATGCGCCACAAAATAGTGGCTTATTTACTAATTGCCACAATCTAATTCTACAATTACTTGCCGAAACAGGAATTATTGGTCTAGTAATCATATTATATAGTTTGTGCCTTAGCATTTATAATTTAATTAAAAACAAATGCCTTGAAACCGCTATTATTCTATCCATGGCATTCACCACTATCGATCATAGTATGCTTGAGTATCCTCTTTGGTACTTATATTTCTTAGCGCCTTTTATTATGTTTTTAAGTATTAAGCAAAATTATTGGATATTTAAAATGCAACGAACTTTAATTACAATACTTGCAACTTTAGTTATATGCTTAATCCCAATTATAATAATTAATAGCATCACCTTTGAACATTTAGTTGATATTAATGATCCACCAACAGACAAAAATGAATTTAAAAATAACATTCATTATTTAATGCAATTATCGAACAAACAAATTTTATGGACCTATCCATCTTTATATGTACTAGATAACTATAATAATGTAGATAATAAATTAACTGATGAAAATTTAAGCATAAAAGAGCAATTAGATTTAGTAACACGATTTACTAATTATCACCCATATCCAATGGATTTAATTAATCAAGCAATGTTAAACTGGAAAGTTGGCAATAAAAAACTAGCCTTTGATTTAGTTAATCTAGCATTAATTGCATACCCTGTTTATAAAGAAACGTATTTATCTACACTAAAAGATAAACGCTATAAAGAACTTTACAAAATAGTGGCTAATTTTAACAAATCCACCACGCCATAATATAAAGAGACAACTTCCGGCGTATTGGGTAAAACTATCAC
>DAHXMX010000072.1 GCA_027371515.1 Neisseriaceae bacterium | reverse complement strand
TTTGGAATATAAGTATATAGAAGAGAATGAGAATTAATAATTTCATGAATAATTTTTTAAATGATGAAAATAAAATTAATAATAAAAATAATAATAATAAGAAAAACATAAAAATTTTGTCTACTAATGATATAGAAGAAAATAAAGGTATTAAAAATTTGGAAAATAATAATATAAGTCCAATGGAAAAATACAGAGCAGCACTGAATAATAATAAAAAATATATTCAAAGGAAAAATAAATATATAACTGAATCAAGGAAAATAAAACCAAAAAAATATTTACTAGATAGAGAAGTAATACCAACAGAATATATAAATTTACAAAATTCAATTGAAAATAAAAATAATAATATAAAATCCATTAGATTAATAATCAATGATAATGATAATAATATATTAAGTATATTAATTATTATAGCCAATGGTTTTAAATGAACAATATTAAGTAATTGAATTATATTATTAGCATTGAAAATTTTAAAAAGTCGATCAAGTATCATCTTGGAAATAAAGACTATAATAATAACACTAACCAAAAAATAACCAGAACTCAACCCATATAATGCACCAAAATAAGTCAATCCAATAATTTCTAAAAATCCAAAGCTGATATTTGAGAATATATTATAACGAGCATTTACTTGTATATAATCATTATAATTGTCATTAGTCTTACGATTTAAATAAGCATTTAATAAATATACTGCGAAAAATAATGTTAGCCACACATAATCTATACCAGATAGCTTAATTAGAAACATAAAACCTCCATTACCACCCTACTATTCCAAGCCAAAATCCGGCAACTGTAGCTGTAGCAAATCCGGCAAGTACCGCACCATACAATGCTTTCCAAGCTAACAAAGTAAGTTCTTGCTGACGACTTGGAGCTAATACGCTATATGCACCTAATGAGATTCCAATTGATGAGAAATTAGAAAAACTAGCCAATGCAAATGTTGAAATATAGATAGCTTGCTGCGATAAAACATGAGCTATTTTCATATCAGCCAAACTCATATAAGCAACAAATTCATTAATTACAACTTTTTGACCAAGTAGGCTACCAACTTTTAAGGTTTCACTCCATGGAATACCCATAAAAAAAGCAAAAATTCTAAATAACTGTCCTAAAATATATTGTAATGACAAACCATTAAATACTCCATTAGTTGTTTGAGTTATAAATGTATTGATATGTATTACATTACCAATATATCCCAGTAAACCATTTAACATATATATTAACGAAATAACTGCCATTAAGATTGCCATCATTGTAGCACTCACCTTAAACCCAGTTAACGCACCTTGATATATGCTATCAATTAAACTACTCCCACCATGCATTTTAACTGATATTTTTTCAGTCGATACATTATTAATATCAGTTTCTGGGAAAATAATCTTAGCAAATATTATTGCAGTTAATGCATTCATTACACTTGCTGTAACTAAATAATTAGCAAACTTAATTGTGCTACTAGGATCTCCAGCACTTAAAAATGCCAAATACATAGCAAGTGTAGAACCTGAAATATTAGCCAACCCTGCAGTAAAAGCTAATGCTAATTCAGATCGCGTCATGCTTTTAATATATGGTCCAATTACTAATGGCCCTTCGGTTTGTCCTAAAAATATATCCGCTATTAAGATTAAACTTTCAACTCCAGATAAACGCACACTTTTTCGAAGGCAAAAAGCTAAAAAATTAATAACCCATTGAATAATACCGAAAAAATATAAAGCACCAATTAATGCTCCAAAAAAGATAAGCGTTGGGACAATAAACAAAACAAATATAAATCCAAATTTCTTTTCATCAACAAAACCTCCGAAGACAAATTTAGCACCTTCTTTGGAATATTCCAAAAGACTTAAAAGCACTCCGGAAATATGACTTAAAACTGATTGTGCAAATGGCACATATCTAATAACTAAAAACATTATATTTAATAATATAAATGCTGATAGAATAAGTTTCCAATTAATAGATTTTTTATTTTCAGAGAAAATAAAAGCAGCAAATATAAGGAAAAAAAATCCACAAAAAGCTTGTACTGAACTAAAGATTGACATCGTGATTACACCTATTAACAAAATCTATTAATTACGTGATTTTATACTATTAGTACTAAAATAACAATTTTATATATGTATTATTAATCTAAACAGCTCAAAATACCGAGTAACTCAATCAGTTAACCAATGAATATTTGATTAACCATCTTTTCCATAGTATGTGTATTTAGTAAGTACAGTGTAAAAATACTGCAATCAAAAATAGCACAACCTGTTATAATATCGCACGGTAAATATTTTAAAGTTTAAATTAAAATCAAGTTATGACAGATATAAATATTATTTGGCAGCAATGCCTTACACTACTAATAGATCAATATGGTGAGCTTGAATATAACACTTGGCTTAAATCATTATCAATCAAACAAGATGCTGATAAAATACTTGTAGTTGCGGGCAATAGAATCGTGGAAGACTTTGTCAAAAACAAATACTGGCAAAGGATTCATGCTATCATAACTGAACTTACAAATTCTGAACTCTCAGTAGAATTAACTGTAATACAGCCATCTAAAATAAATCATGAAGAGCAACACGCTAATAAAGAAGCTAAGACAATTAACAAAAAAACCTCCACAAAAATAGATAAAGAACTATTAGAGACATTACAAATAGCAACCAAGCTTAATCTAAATTATACTTTTGATACTTTAGTGCGTGGCAACTCTAATCAATTAGCTTATGCAATCGGCATGCATGTTACTCAAAAACCTGGGCATAAAAGTCATAATCCGCTATTTATATATGGTGGTGTAGGGTTAGGTAAAACACATCTAATGCAAGCAATTGGTAATGAAATTCATCGCATTAATCCAAAAGCAAAAATTCGTTATTTACATGCAAATGACTATATTCAGGATGTAGTAAAAGCATCAATGCGACAAGGTTTTGATGAGTTGAAAAAATATTATAATGGCCTTGACTTACTTTTAATGGATGATATTCAGTTTATTGCTGGTGATAAAACCAAAACTCAAGAAGAGTTTTTTTATACGTTTAATACTTTACTCGATAAAAACAAACAAGTAATTATGACTTGTGATACTTATCATAAAAACATTAATAATCTAAATGAACGCCTCATTTCACGTTTTGCATCAGGTCTAACAGTAGAAATACAGCCCCCTGAGCTTGAAATGCGCGTAGCAATTCTAAAAAGAAAAGCTGAACAAAATAATATCAATTTAGATGACGAGGTAGCGTTTTTTATTGCTCAAAATATTAAATCTAATGTTCGCGAATTAGAAGGGGCGCTCAACAAGGTTATTTATCATGCCCAATTTTCTCATAAAAGAATTACCCCAGCCCTAGCTAAAGAAGCATTAATGGATATATTTGCCTTAAATAGTCGCGCAATATCAATCGATGACATTCAAAAAACAGTATGTGATTTTTATAAAATCCGTATTTCGGATTTATTATCTACCAAACGCATACAAAAAATAGCAAGACCACGTCAAATAGCAATGACACTAGCTAAAGAATTAACTGACTTAAGTTTACCTGCAATTGGACTTGCTTTTGGTGGTCGTGATCATACAACAGTACTTCATGCTCGTAAAACTATAACCACATTAAAACTTACCAATAAAGAACTTGAAAAAGAATATAATTTACTAATTCAAATGTTAAACAATTAATAAGGTGATTAACCATGTTATTAACGATTAAAAGAGATACCTTGCTAAAACCATTAACATTAGCGATTGGTTTTGTCGAAAAAAAACAAACCATGCCAATTTTATCTAATGTTTATATTAAAAAACAATCCAATCAACTTATTGTAATTGCAAATGACCTTGAAATACAAGCGATGATTATTTCTGAAGGTGAAATGAGTGGCGAAGATTTCAGTATTACTATGCCAGCTAAAAAGCTACAAGATATCCTTAGAGTATTTCCTAGTGACGCTGATATAGAGCTTTATCTACAAGAGAATAAGGTTCAAATCAAATCTAACAATACTAAATTTAATTTGCAAAGTTTACCAGCTGATCATTATCCATTACTCAAAATTACCGAACAAATCATATGTCAATTTAGTATAAGTCAACAAAAACTTAAATTTATGCTTGGACAAATTCAATATGCAATGGCTGACAAAGATAGCAGAATATTTCTCAATGGCATGTTATTTGAAATCAAAAACAATAATTTAAAATTAGTTGCAACGGATGCACATCGTCTAGGATTAATAAGTAATGAAATAGGTGAGCAATTACAAAACACATCATCAATAGTTCCACGTAAAACTGTTTTAGAATTATTTAAATTACTTGAAGATACAGATAATCAAGTTACTATTAAGATGTATACCAACCAAATAGTATTTGATTTAGGTAATAAAGAAATTATTACCAGAGTAATTGATGGAAAATATCCAGATTATGAGCGTGTAATACCATTAGGTAACGATAAACTATGTCTTGTTAATCGCGAAGAATTTTTACAAGCTGTTGAACGTGTATCAGTGATTGGAATTGATAAGTTTAAAACTCTAACATTAGAGGCGCAAAGCAATAGTCTAATCTTAAGTTGTCGTAATGAAGAACACGAAGATTCAAAAGATGAAATTACAATCAATTACCAAGCAGCAGAACCAATTAAATTAAGTTTTAATATTGTCTTTATTCGTGAATTACTATTAAATACAAATGCTCCAGAATTACAATTGGCATTTTATGATAATCAGCGTAGCGTATTAATAACTATACCTAATAATCATGAATTTAAATCAGTAATAATGCCTCTTCGCACTTAATTACAGTACAATTTGACATCCACCCCGCCCTAAAGGGCGAGGATTCCTACGTTGCTAACCCAAGAGCTAGCTAATTCGGTGGGTTCCTG
>DAHXMX010000071.1 GCA_027371515.1 Neisseriaceae bacterium | reverse complement strand
CAATTATATTGCAGATCCATCAGATCGTGCTACAATGGAAGAAGAGTACGCATTAGAACTTAGAACTCGTGATCGTGAACGTAAGTTATTACAAAAAGTAAGAAAAGCTTTACGGATGATTGAAAATGGCGAATACGGTTACTGTGAAGAAACTGGTGAGCCAATTGGAATTAAACGATTGATAGCAAGACCTACTGCAACTCTTAGTATTGAAGCGCAAGAGCGTCGTGAAAAATTACAAAAACATTATGCTGAAGATTAATTATGCAACGTGATATAATGGAATATGATGTAGTTATAATAGGTGGCGGTCCATCTGGGCTCGCAACTGCAATTAAGATTAAACAATTAGATTCAGATATTAATGTTGCATTACTTGATAAGGGTAGTAGCATTGGTGCGCATATTATCTCAGGGTGTGTAATGGATCCAAGTGGTATTGATGAATTGATACCTAATTGGCAAGATATTGGACTTTTAACTGGTATTCCGGTATCTAGTGAAAAAATGAAGTTTTTAACTGCTAGTGATTCTTTTTCTATTCCTGTACCAAAGAAATGGCAAAATAAAGGTAATTATATAATTAGTTTAAGTCAGTTATGTAAAAAGCTTGCTGAATATGCAGAGAGCTTGGGTGTAGAGATTTATCCTGGTTTTACGGCTGCAGATATTGTTATTGAAAATAAAACTTTAGTAGGCATTGTAACTGGTGATATGGGAATTGATAAAAAGTCTCAGCCTACGGTTAATTATCAACCAGGATTAGAGCTTCGTGCTCGTCAATTTGTAATTGCAGAAGGATCGCGAGGTTCAATAGCAAAAAAAATTATTCAATATTTCAACTTAGATAAAAATAGCTCTCCTCAAACTTATGGTCTAGGTATTAAGGAAATTTGGAAAATTAATAGTATTAATCATCGATTAGGTCATATAGAACATTATTTAGGTTATCCACTTAATAATAATGCTTATGGTGGTGGTTTTGTTTATCATTTGCGTGATGGTTTATTAGCTGTTGGGTTGGTGACAGCATTAGATTATAAAAATCCTTATTTGAGCCCATTTAATGAATTTCAGCGTTTTAAATTACATCCGCATATTAAAAGTTTATTCATAAAAGGTAAGCGGCTTGAATATGGCGCTAGAACTGTGGTTGAAGGTGGTGTACAGTCTCTACCTGAATTATCATTTCCTGGTGGGGTACTAGTTGGTGATAGTGCCGGATTTTTAAATGTACCGAAAATTAAAGGCGTACACAATGCTATTAAATCTGGTATGTTAGCTGCCCAATCAATTTGTAATCTCTTAAAAGTTGGTGGTAATCATGCATATAGTTTAACATCTGAGGTTAAGAATAGTTGGCTATATAAAGATTTATATCAAGTACGTAATATTCGTCCAGCATTTAGAGCTGGATTATATTTAGGAATGATATATAGTGCTTTTGATTATTATATTTTACGCGGTATGGCACCTTGGACATTTAAACATAAAACACTAGATTCTAAGAAAACCAAGTTAGCTCTTTATTATCAAGAGATATATTATCCTAAACCAGATAATATTATTAGTTTTGACCGTGCCTCATCGGTTCATTTAGCTAATTTACATCATGATGAAAATCAACCAATTCATCTTAAATTAACTAATGTAGATGTTGCTATTGATGTTAATTATAAATTATATAGTTCGCCTGAATCAAGATATTGTCCAGCTGGAGTTTATGAGATAGTTAAATTTAATAATCAAAAAGCACGTTTGCAAATCAATTCACAAAATTGTGTACATTGTAAAGCATGTGACATTAAAGACCCTACTCAAAATATTACTTGGACTACACCAGAAGGTGGTAGCGGACCATTATATACTCAAATGTAGTTAGCTACAAAATGCTAATAAATTGTTTCTTTAACTTTTAGTGATTGTCATAAAGACCGCTATCTAAGAATGAAATAACAATTTAGGCAAGTGGTTTAATAAATTTCTCTAACAGGCATAAATGCTCCGTATTAAACAAAAACGGGGCATGTCCTGTTGCTTTTATTTCCACATTTTGCATTGATTTATTAGTTTCTTTCATTTTTATTACAGTATCATGACTTAATATATCAGAATTTTCTCCACGAATAACTAATGTTGGTATCTGAATTTGTAACCAATAATCCCATAGACTAAAATTATCATTTTGCATAGTACCTTCAAAAGAAAGTGCTAAATTAACATCTTTTTTAATGACGTACTTGCCATTAATGTTTTTTTGTACTGAAGAGCTAATATATTTATCCCATACCTCTTTAGGTAATTTACCTATAGCTTGACTATAATAATATAAATCTTTATAAATATCATAGTAACTATCGTACTCGGGTTGAATTAAGGTATAACTACTTGCAATTCTGCGTAGTCCCTGTTGATTAATTTCAGCTCCAATATCATTTAATATTAATTTTTGTATTAGACTATTTGGTATTGCGCTAAGTAACATACCTACAATACCGCCTAATGAGGTACCGATATAGGAGATGTTTTTTAATTTAAGTTTAGTTATTAACTGCATTATATCACCAGCACATCCTTGTATACTGTAATAACTTGGATTATTTAAATAACTACTATTTCCATGCCCAATTAAATCTGGTGTGATTACATAATAACCAAGATTAACAAAATGTCTAGCTATGTATTCATAGTCTTGGTTGTTACGTCCCAAGCCATGTACACAAATTAAGGTGTTAGGTAAGTCATCCTGAATACCGTATGCAGTATAATAAATACGATAATTTTCATGTGTATTGGTACATTCCATATAATTTGATTGAATTATCATATTACCAGTCCTATTTTTTCCATCCATCTTTTAAACCAACAATTTTATTAAATACAATATTATTGGGATTACTATCGTAACGATCTACTACATAATAACCAATGCGTTCAAATTGATAGCGACTTTCAGGGATTGCGTTAGCAACTGAAGGTTCGATATAGGCATTAATAACTTGTAATGAATTAGTATCAATAAATTCAGTGAAATCATGCCCTTCGATGCGATCTGGTGTAGCTACAGTAAATAAATTAGAGTATTGCCTAATTGTAACTGGGATACATTTTGTAGTACTAACCCAGTGAATAACTCCACGAACTTTGCGTCCAATCGGGTTTTTGCCTAGGGTATCATGGTCGATGCTACAGTGTAACTCAATTATATTGCCTTTAATATCGCGTATTACATCATCGCATTTAATCACATAACTATGACGAAGGCGTACTTCAGAACCAATAGTTAGACGTTGCCACCCATCTAGCGGATGCTCCATAAAATCATCAGCTTCAATATAAATTTCACGACTAATTTCAACTAATCGTGCACCTAATTCAGGTTTTTTAGGATGAAAATTGGCTTCACGGCTAGTTGTATGTTCATTATAATTTGTTAATACTACTTTTAATGGATTAAGAACTGCCATAACTCGTGGAGCTATATTTTCTAGATCTTCACGAATTGAATTTTCTAGTAATTCCAGCTCTACTATATTAGGAGACTTAGATACACCACAACGGTTAGCAAAAAGTTTAATGCCATCTGGAGTGTAACCACGACGACGCATACCAGATAATGTTGGCATTCTTGGATCGTCCCAACCATTAACTAATTTATCGACTACTAATTTATTAAGCTTACGCTTACTTGTAACGGTATGATGTAGTTCTAATCTTGAAAATTCTATTTGACGTGGTCTACTTGGTATTAATTTAGCATTGTATAAATGCTCCACAATCCAATCATAAAGTGGACGATGGTCCTCAAATTCTAAAGAACAGCAAGAATGAGTAATACATTCCAAAGCATCGCTAATGCAATGCGTATAATCATACATTGGATAAATACACCAATTATCTAAAGTTCTAATATGGTGGGCGCGTTTAATTCTATAGATTACAGGGTCACGTAAATTTAGATTAGATGATGACATATCAATTTTTAGTCTCAGGGTCTTACTTCCATCTGCAAATTCTCCAGCTTTCATTCGTCTAAATAGATCTAAATTCTCTGCAATACTTCTTGTTCTATAAGGACTGTTTTTACCGGGAGTTGTAAAGGTACCGCGATATTCACGCATTTGATTGACATCTAAATCACAAACATAAGCTAAATCTTGATTAATAAAAAACTCAGCGAACTGGTAAAGTTTATCAAAATAATCAGAAGCGTATTTAGCTTTACCATAATTAAAGCCAAGCCATTGTATGTTATCTTCAATGCTTTTTACATACTCTTCGCTTTCTTTTTCTGGATTAGTATCATCAAAACGTAAATTACATTGTCCGCCAAATTGTTGTGCTAAACCAAAATTAATACATATTGATTTAGCATGACCGATATGTAAATACCCATTTGGTTCGGGAGGAAAACGCATAATTATTTTATTATGCTTACCGCTATTTAAGTCATCTTCTATAATTGTTTTAATAAAGTTGTTACTTACATCAAGTGATAGTTCTGCCATTTTGCACCTTTAATTGAATAAAATAATACATTATAATATTTAATGTTTTTATACACTAATAATAAAAATTTGTTATAATTACCTAATATTATAACAGATTATAGATTTTTAGGCATATTATGAAGAGAGTATTTATATCAGATTTACATTTAAGTGAACACACTATAGTTAATAATCGGATATTTTGTGAACTCTTGGAACAGCTAAAAACAAAAATAGATCAGTTGTATATATTAGGTGATTTTTTTGATGCGTGGTGCGGAGATGATGATGATAATGAGTTCATTCGGCAAATAAAAAATAGTTTAATTAATTTTGGTAAACCGATATTTTTTATATCGGGTAATCATGACTTTGGAGTTGGAAAGAGATTTGAACAACAAACAGGAGTTAAAATAATAAAAGATTTAACTACTATTAAGACTTCAAAACGCACTTTATTGCTTAGTCATGGTGA
>DAHXMX010000070.1 GCA_027371515.1 Neisseriaceae bacterium | reverse complement strand
AGAAACCATCTATGCGAAGGTAGTTCTATAATCTCAACCAATTCTTTATCCGGTGATAATCCGCTAAAAACCATCCCGTTATCGGCTAGTGTGTTTCTAAATTTATTATTTACTTCATAACGGTGACGATGACGCTCATTAATTTCTGTTGTACCATAAATTTGATTTGCACGACTTCCTACTGATAGAACTGCTGTTTGCAAGCCAAGTCGCATTGTACCACCAAGATCGGTATTTTCATCACGTTTTTCAACTTTTCCTGAATTATCAACCCATTCATCAATCATAGCAACAATTGGAAAAGATGATTTTGGATTAAATTCAGTTGAATTTGCATCTGTAAAACCACAAACATTACGCGCATATTCAACAATAGCAAGCTGCATACCGAGGCAGATGCCTAAAAAAGGAATATTTTGAGTGCGGGCATATTGAATTGCTTTAATCTTACCTTCTATCCCGCGATTACCAAAGCCCCCCGGTACAAGAATTGCATCCGCATCTTTTAGTTTTAGATAGTTATCGTTATTAATATCTTCTGCATCTATATAGTCAATTGTTATCTGAGTTTGAGTATGAATACCTGCATGTAATAGAGCTTCATTTAATGATTTGTATGATTCAGTAGAGTCTACATATTTACCAACAAAAGCAATTCGCACTTGATGGGTTGAATTGTATAAATTATGCACTATGTTATCCCAGATTGCTAAATTAGCTTTTGGTTTATTAAGTGCTAGATGCTGACAAATAATTTCATCAATATTTTGATTATGAAGCATACTCGGTACCATGTAAATACTGTTTGCATCATAGCAAGCTATTACCGCTTGTTCATCTACATTACAAAATAATGCGATTTTTTTCTTTTCATTATTGGGTAACTCACGATCTATTCGACATAATAATATATCAGGTTGAATTCCGATTTCACGCAGCTCTTTGACTGAGTGTTGAGTTGGTTTTGTTTTTAGTTCACCACTTCCATTTAAAAATGGTACTAAAGTTAGATGAATAAAACAGGTGTTTTTAGCTCCTAATTCATGTCTTAATTGTCGAATACTTTCTAAGAAAGGAAGCGATTCTATGTCACCTACAGTGCCACCAACTTCAACTAAAGCCACTTCATAACCATCAGCGCCTTGTTTGATTCTGTGTTTAATCTCATCGGTAATATGTGGAATAACTTGAACGGTACTACCTAAGTATTCGCCACGTCTTTCTTTTTTGATTACTGAATCATATACCTGCCCAGTAGTGAAATTGTTTTTCTTATGCATCCTAGTTGATATAAATCGTTCATAATGTCCAAGATCAAGATCGGTTTCTGCGCCATCTTCCGTTACAAATACCTCGCCATGCTGAAATGGACTCATAGTACCTGGGTCTACATTAATATATGGATCTAGTTTTATCATGGTAACACTAATATTGCGTGATTCAAGAATTGCAGCAATAGATGCTGCAGCAATACCTTTACCAAGAGAAGAAACCACCCCGCCAGTAATAAAAATATATTTTGTTGTATTCATAAGATTAATAAACTCTAAATTCTAAATGATAATAACTTATACAAGCGAGAGTAAAATATACACTCAATACGCTTAACATCATCTAAAATGTTTCACGTGAAACATTTTTATAATAGCAAATATATAATCTAACATACCTGCCTTAACTTAACAATTGTACCGCATCTATTCTCGCTAATTGAATATACTTATAATTATATATAAGTATATATTATACTGTCAGTTTAAATAAAACACAACAACAAATCAGTTTGTAATATTTAGCTGTGTTGGGTATTTTAATTTTTAGCGATTAGATTTAGTGATCTTTTCTAAAATAAACGGTGTACGATTAATTAAGTCATCAAAATTACGTAGTTTCCATTCCCAATTTGGTGAGCCAATTTGTCCTGGGGTGTTAAAACGTGCGTTATGGTCAAGTTTTAAAATATCTTGAACAGGGAATATCACATACTGTGCATTACTATTGAGTAAAGCTTCAATCACTTTATCAACCATTTCATAATTATTAGTTACATTAAAATGAGTTAAAAATGAACTATGTGTTTTTTTATCTAAATTATCAAACCAATCAATTAAGGTTGTATTATCATGTGTACCGCTATACAGTATGGTATTGATTTTTTGCATAAATTGAGCTGCATTTTCTAATTTATAATGAAATTGAAATACCAACATACCGCATAATTTATAATGATCACGCAACTTGTATACTTTATCACGTAGTTCACCTAAGTCTTCAACAACTATATTAATATTTGGCAATTCACGATAAATAGTATCAAATAGCTTATAACCAGGCGCTTCTACCCATTCGCCGTTAATTGCTGTATCGCTATTACCTGGTATCTTCCAATATGTATCAAATGCTCTAAAATGATCAATTCTAATTATGTCAAATAATTGCATATTTGCTTTTAATCGCTTGATCCAATATTTAAACCCTGTAGCTTCCAGTTTGGACCAATCATAAATTGGATTACCCCATAATTGACCAGTCGAAGAAAAAAAATCAGGTGGCACTCCAGCTATAAAACTTGGGGTTTTATTTTTATTTAATAAGAATATGTCTTGATTTTCCCATACATCAACCGAGTCTAGTCCAACATAGATTGGAATATCGCCCATAATTTTAATGTTTAAGTTATTTGCATATTGTTTTAGTTTATGCCATTGTTTAAAAAATATATATTGTAAAAATATTTCATAATTAATTTCATCGGTATATTGATCTAATGATATTGATGATTTATCGATAATCCAATTTTGATATGGGTAAGACCAATTTGGCCATGATTGGTTTTGATTGATTTTTTTAAATGCCGAGAATACAGCATAATTAATTACCCATATATTGTCATGTACAAATTTTTTACATTGAATTATCATAGATTGATGTTGTTTAAATCGATTAAAAGCTAATTTATATAAGCTATGCTTGTATTTACGAACCGTAGAATAATCAACATAATCTTTATTTGGGTTTAGTTCGTGTACTTCGGTATCTTTTAGTAAGCCATCGCTAATTAAATTATCAATACTGATATAAATATCATCTCCTGCATTTGAGGAGTAAGGCTGATATGGCGAGTTACCATAACCAAGTGGCGCAACAGGTAATACTTGCCATACCTTAAACCCCATTTTATGAATAATATCAATAAACTGATACGCATTATCACCTAAATCACCGATACCATATCGTGATGGCAATGCTGATAGTGCTAATAATATGCCGGCTAATCTCATTTTAAATCAACTTAATTTGTTACTATTTTCCATATATCACTATTATACTCGCTAATTGTACGGTCTGAGCTAAAATAACTCGCAAAAGCTGTATTGATTAAGCTCATTCTAAGCCATTTATATTGATCTTCATAATCATCAAACATACGGTCTTTGACTTTTATGTAGTCTTCCAAATCAATTAAAGTCATAAACCAATCTTTATTTAGTAACTCATGATACAACTGATATAAATTTTCTGCGTTGCCAATTTGTTGCATAGAATCAGAAACGATAAAATCTACTGCGCGTTTAATTAATGGGTTGTTATTATAATAATCAATAGAGCGGTATGCATGACGATTATATAAATCAATAACGGTATTACTATCACAACCAAAAGTATAAATATTATCTGTTCCAACTAGTTTTGCAATTTCAACATTTGCACCATCCATAGTGCCAATAGTAATGGCACCATTTAGCATGAGTTTCATATTACCTGTACCGCTTGCCTCTTTGGAAGCTAGTGAAATTTGTTCTGACACATTAGCTGCTGGAATAATTTTTTCCGCAATAGTAACATTATAGTTTTCAACAAATAATACACGCATGTGTTGATTAACTTGCGAATCATTATTAATTAATTGTTGTAAACATAAAATCATATGAATAACATGTTTGGCAATATAATAAGCAGGAGCAGCTTTACCACCAAAAATAAATGATATTGGACGTTTTGGTATATTACCATTTTTGATTTCTAAATATTTATGAATAATATATAATGCATTCATCTGTTGACGTTTATATTCATGAATACGCTTAATTTGCACATCAAAGATAGAATTTTCATCTAACGTTACATTACAGTGGGTTTTAGCGAATTCAATAAATTGACGTTTTTTCAATTGTTTAATTTCACCTAATTTATGTAAAACCTCATAATTGTCTTTAAATGCTAAAAGCTTCTCTAATTCTTGTGCATTATGTCTAAAACCAGCACCAATAAAATCCCACAAATAATCAGTTAATTCCGGATTGATTTGAAATAACCAACGTCTAAAAGTAATCCCATTTGTTTTGTTGTTAAATTTCGTTGGGTATATATCATTAAATTCTTTTAATTCATTATTTTTCAAGATATTAGTGTGTAATTCTGAGACACCATTAACGCTAAAACAATAATGTATATCAATATGTGCCATATGTACTATATTATTGTTATCAATAATAGCAAGTTTTGGGTTATGATATTGTGTTTTTATGCGATTATCTAAATCACGTATAATTTCAATTAAATTTGGAACTACGCGTTCAAGATAAGATATTGGCCATTTTTCTAATGCTTCTGCTAAAATGGTATGATTAGTATATGCAATAGTTTGTGTTACAATGCTTATAGCTTGATCGCGAGATATTCCTTTTAATTCTAATTGACGAATCAACTCAGGAATTATAAGTGTTGGGTGAGTATCATTAATTTGAATAACGACATGTTCATGTAATTTATTAAAGTCATGTCCATTTTGTTCCATTTCACTAAAAATATAGTAAACAGCGTTACTCACCATAAAATATTGCTGAAAAATACGTAATAAATGTCCAGCTTCATCACTATCATCAGGATATAAGAATAAAGTTAAATTTTTACTAATATCGTTTTTATCAAAATTTATTCCAGCAGCTAATGTGTCAGAACAAATTTCACTAGCTTCCAAAGAGGCAAGCGGTACAGGT
>DAHXMX010000006.1 GCA_027371515.1 Neisseriaceae bacterium | reverse complement strand
ATAAAATGTAACTATACCGTCCATAATGCTCATGTTGCATACTACTATCTAAAAAAATTGTCCACTTTTTATGTATGGTTAATTGATATACTAAATGTGGATCAATAAATGGAACTTCTTGATACCGCATTATCGACCAACAATGTTTATTGTAATATTATTTTTTTCCCACTGCTCAGCCTCTTCTTTTAACGAATAATAAGTTAATGGGTTTTGCTGCAGCCATTTACTACAAATTATCATTTCCATACCCGATTTAGAAATTACCTTAATACTCTTAATCACATCACTATCTAAATCCTTACGATTACGATTAAGAATAACAGATAAACGTAATGAAATTATCATAATAATAAAACGCATTCTAAGTTTACGTCGTTCTGAAATACTTTCACACGCCTTAACCACCGATCCACGATGCGAACGTACTAAATCAGCCAAAATACTTTGCTCAGGCTTGGAAAACCCTGCCAAATCAGCATTATCTAAAATATAAGCACCATGCTTATGATAATCATTATGCGAAATAGCCAATCCTATCTCATATAAATTTGCAGCCCAATTCATTAATTTATAATAATTAGAATCAAAATCATTATTATTGACTAAACTACGCAATAACATCAATGCTGTCTTAGCAACTCTATGCGCTTGCTCTAAATCCAGCGATACACGTTTTTGTAAACGTTCTACTGTTGTTATTCTTAAATCTTTATCCGTAGTCCTACCTATTAGATCATATAACACACCTTCACGTAATGACCCATCAGCAATAGTCATTTCATTAATCTTAAATTCCTCAAAAATTGCGATCATAATCGCCAAACCACCAGCAATTACTGGATTACGATCTTCTTTTAAACCTGGGATATCAAAATTTTTACTATTTTTATTTTTGATTAATATTTTACGCAATTTATACATACCATCTAGGGTAATCGAATCAGCCAACTCATTTGCAATACACATGTCATACAATGACTTTGAAGTTCCTGATGTACCAATCGACGCTACCCATTTTTGTTTAACAAATAAATGCTCCATAGTCTGAATTTTTCCACGAGCTGCATAAATTGCATTATCAAAATTCTGTTCCGTCATTTCTCCATTAATAAAGTACTTTTTACTAAATGACACACATCCCATCGTGACGCTTTCCATAATCTCAGGATCATAACCACTACCTATAATAAACTCAGTAGAGCCACCACCAATATCAATTACTAAACGTCTATCTTTAGTATATGCAAGAGAATGCATTGCACCAATGTAAATCAATCGCGCTTCTTCAACTCCTGAAATTACCTCAATATCAAACCCTAAAATTTTATTAGCAATAGGAATGAATTCATAAGCATTTTTAGCAACACGTAGTGTACTTGTTGCCACTACTCGTACCTGATCATGATGAAACCCTACCAATCGTTCACTAAATCTTGATAATACTTCTAAAGCTAATAACTGCGATTCTTTAGTAAGATTATTATTTGCATCTAAACCTCCTGCTAAACGCACAGTTTCTTTTAATTGATCAATTTGTTGTAAGGTACCATCTTCATGTAATTTAGCAATCAAAATTCGAAAGCTATTAGAACCTATATCAACGGAAGCTAATAAATTTTTATCCATAAATACCACCATTTTTTTCAACAATTATACTTCCATCAGATTTAGCTACAACTAATTCATTAGCAGGACGCATGGCAAATAAACCATTAGTTACAACGCCTGTGATATTATTAATTTTTTGCTCCATTTCAACTGGATGAATAATATCTAGATTATAAACATCTAAAATCCAATTACCATTATCCGTAACAACTCCTTGACGCCAATTAGGAACACCACCAATCTTGACAATTTCACGCGCTACATAACTTCTTGCCATAGGAATCACTTCAATTGGTAACGGAAACTTACCTAATTTCATTACATACTTAGACTCATCAATAATACAAACAAATCTACGACTAACCGCGGCCACAATTTTTTCTCTAGTTAATGCAGCTCCACCTCCTTTAATCATTTGTAACTGATGATTAATCTCGTCGGCGCCATCAACATAAACATCTATACAATCAACAGTATTTAAATCAAATAATAAAATACCATATTGCTTCAGCAATTGACTTGACTGCTCAGAACTTGATACAGCACCTTTAATGTAATTTTTTTTAGTTGCCAATTTATCAATAAAATATTTAACAGTTGAACCCGTTCCAACGCCTACAATCATGCCATCTTCTATATATTTAATAGCATATTCCCCAGCTAGTTTTTTTAATGCATTTTGATCTAACATAATTAAATGCTCCATTGTTGTTGAATACTTTTTAAAATACCAATCTTATCAAGGCCACATAAACTTAATAAGGTTTTTTGATCACCATGAGTTACAAAAGTATCGGGAATACCAAGACATAAAACTGATTTTTTAATATTTACACGTTGTAAATATTCTAACACACAACTTCCGGCACCACCCATAACTACATTTTCCTCAATAGTTACAATATATTCATGTGTACTCGCAATTTGAAACACCAATTCTTCATCAAGCGGTTTAACAAAACGCATATTACATACAGTTGCATCAATCTCAGCTCCAGCTAATAAAGCTTCATCTAATAAAGTACCAAAAGCTAAAATCGCAATCTTATTACCTGCTCTTACCACCATACCACGACCAATTGGTAAAATGTTCATCTCTTCAACAATTGGGGTCCCATTACCATTTCCTCTTGGATAACGAACTGCACATATCTTATTTGATTTAAAACCAGTCCATAACATTTGATAACATTCATTTTCATTACTTGGAGTCATTATAACCATGTTGGGAATACAGCGCAAATAAGATAAATCAAATGCACCAATATGAGTAGGTCCATCTGCCCCAACTATACCAGCCCTATCAATAGCAAATAACACTGGTAATTCTTGAATGGCAACATCATGAATTAATTGATCGTAACCACGTTGTAAAAATGTGGAATAAATTGCAACTATTGGCATAATTCTTTGTGTCGCCAAACCTGCAGCAAAAGTTATTGCATGTTGTTCAGCAATACCTACATCAAAAAACTTCTCTGGATAATGATTGGCAAATTCAACCATACCAGAACCTTCTCGCATTGCCGGAGTAATTGCCACAAAATTATCTTCAGTTTTAGCTATATCACATAGCCATTTCCCAAAAACCTGTGTATAAGTTAATACATTAGATTTACCCCCAGACATCCCCTCGCTTGGATTAAATTTGGTAACTCCATGATAGCTAATTGGATTATTTTCGGCAAGCTTATAACCTTGACCTTTTTTCGTAACTACATGCAAAAATTGTGGTCCTGATAATTTCTTAATGCGTGATAAGGTATTTATTAATTCATCAATATCATGACCATCAATTGGTCCAATATAATTAAACCCAAGTTCTTCAAAAAAAGTACTTGGAATAATCATACCTTTAACATGCTCTTCCACTTTATGCGCTAAATTTTGTACTGCAGGGATTAAGCTTAAAGCTTTATTTGCAGTATCTTTAAATGTGTTATAAAATCTACCAGCAAGTATTTTTGAAAAATATCTACTTATTGCCCCTACATTTTCTGAAATAGACATTTCATTATCGTTAAGTATTACCAATATATTAGAATCTAACCAACCTGCATTATTTAATCCTTCAAAAGCAAGACCAGCAGTCATTGCCCCATCACCAATAATAGCAACTGTTTTATTATCATTACCTTTAATTTTGTTAGCTATTGCCATTCCAAGAGCTGCTGATATGGAAGTTGAAGAATGCCCTACACCAAAAGTATCATACTCACTTTCATCACGCTTTGGGAATCCAGCTAAACCTTTATATTGACGAAGAGTTGCCATTTGATCACGACGTTTAGTAAGTATTTTATGTGGATAAGATTGATGCCCAACATCCCATACTAGCTGATCTTTTGGTGTATTATATACATAATGAAGTGCAATCGTTAACTCAATACAACCTAGATTAGATGCTAAATGCCCACCAGTTTGGCTAACCGTAGATAAAATATACTCTCTGAGTTCATTAGATAAAGTGTATAACTGCTCTTTCTTTAATTTACGCAATTCACTTGGCTCATTAATTTGCTCTAATAATCCATATTTATTCATTTACATACTCTTCTAACTTTCTCAATTAATTTTTACGTAAATATACCTTATCATTTATTTGCGCTAAATAATCATATTTACCTAAATTTGCTAGTAATTCAATATTTTGTTGATATAAATCAAAAGCCATTTCACGCGCCACACTTAAACCTAATAAATTAACATAAGTTGCTTTATTACTTGTTATGTCTTTATTAGCTGTCTTACCTAATATTGCTGTTGTTTGGGTTGCATCTAAAATATCATCTGTAATTTGGAACAGTAAACCTAAATTATCAGCAAAAAGATTTAGTTTATCCAATACATGCTTATCTACCTCTTGGCATAATAAATAACCACATACAATAGCCGCCTTAATTAAGGCACCAGTTTTTAAACTGTGCATTAATTTAAGCTCATTAAGATTTATTTTTCGACCGGTATTTTGTAAATCAAGATCTTGACCCCCTGCCATACCATGAACACCAGTAGCACGTGCCAAATTATAAATAACGTCAAGTAAGTTAGCATTATTTTTAAAATTATTAGGCCTACTTAATATCTCAAAAGCTAAACTCTGTAGAGCATCACCAGCCAAAATGGCAGTACTTTCATCATATTTGATATGACAAGTCGGTCGATTACGACGTAAACTATCATTATCCATAGCAGGCAAATCATCATGAATCAACGAATAACAATGAATCAACTCTAATGCCACAGCCACTTTTAATACATCAGTATAATTAGCTTCACCAATACTAGAACTTGCATACACTAACAATGGACGAATTCTTTTACCACCATCCAAACTTGAATAACGCATTGCCGCCATAAGGTTAGTAGCAATTACATTGCAGCCTAACTCACACTCCAACGCCTGTTCCAAATCATTAATAAATTGTTGAAAACTAGTATTATAATTCATTTAATCTGCTTTAAATTCTTTTAAAGTATCGTCATTATTATCCAGAATCTTAACCTTTTCTTCTACTTGTTTTAACTTATCCTGACAATATTTAACCAAAGCGACGCCTTTTTGATATTTTTCTAATGCTTCATCCAGTAATACTTCATCATTTTCAATCTGATTAACAATATCTTCCAATTGACTTAAAGCATCTTCAAAACTTATTTTTGCCATTTATTTTTATACTTTCATTAAACGATTTACAAATTTAATTAATATCAAAGCCACAATATATGTCACCAAACTAATCAAGAAACAATCAAAAAATAACTTTAAATAATTAGATTCTAATAAATCCAAACTCATATGCTTACTTATTGACGAATTTATCGCTAATAAACCAGCAAACTTACCACCAAATCCTATAGATAACAATGAAATCCCCATCATCGCAGATGTCAACTTATCCGGTACCAAACTTGTAACCATAGATAAACAACTTGGTGATAAACATAACTCACCAATAGAAATAATTAAATAAGCTAAAATAATAAATACAATACTTAAATATTCATGTGTTATTTTGGCATACCACAAGCCTAAACACAAGATTATAAAACAAAATGCATTAAATAAAAATCCTAAACTAAATTTTGTTGCAATTTTGATAGGTTTTTGCTTCTCTTTAAATTTGAACCATATCAAATTTATTAATGGACCAAAACAAATAACACCAAATGATTCAATAGATGAAATAATACTTGCAGGCACTGATAACCTAGTAACTCTATCAATACATAAACTCAAAGAAAAAAACTGCTGGAAAAATATAGCCCAATAAATAATCGATAATAATAATAAAATCGAAAATGCTATTAACTTAGAACGATCAACACCATTAGAAATCACAATATAATAAACTATAAAACTAAAACAAAATAAAAAAACTAAAATAAAATACCAAGTGGATAGAAAATCATATTTCAGTATCATAAATGCGATTAAAATCAAAATAAAAAAAGAAATTAACGCTTTAAATCTTTCGGCAAACATAATTTGATTATGACGATGATCATATAGTTGATATTTTTTAGTTCCATACACAAATATTATCACAGATAATATAACCCCAATTGCTGCACTAATGAAAGACCATAAACTTCCAAACCAAATTCTAAAATAACCACCAAACCAACTACCAGATAAAGCACCAATATAAATACCAACATAATATAATGTATAACCAATATCTTTATTATCATCTCTATCTTTATATAATAAACCAACCATACTTGATACATTAGGCTTTAAAAATCCAGTACCCACACTCACAAATGCCAAGCCAATCAGCGATAATTGCAAATCATTTGCAATACCTAAAAAGCTATAACCAATAATTAAACTTAATCCACCAATAATAACAGTTTGATTGTAACCAATAAACCTATCAGCAATAATACCGCCAAATAAACAATTAATATATGCAAGTGCAGTAAATGAACCTACTATGCCATACGCTTGACTGTCATTTAACTCAAGCTTCTCAATAAGTATAAAAATCAATATTGTTTGTACAACATAAAATCCATAGCGCTCCCACATTTCAGTTAAAAACAATGTAGAAAAACCTAAAGGTTGTTTGTGAATTTGCTTCATAATGACCTCTTTTTGTTATATTTACTGTACTGCTACATTATATTAACACAAATTAACATCATTCAATTAATTGTCCATTAATTCAAAAATATCTCATTTTTATAATGGTTTAATAACATAATATACACGTTTATCAACTGGTCTTTTTGCTGACCATACAATATGCCATTTAGTTAAATCAATTTGATTAATATTATCAGTTGCAACAATTGCTTGATTGCAAATTCCATAATCACTATTAGTAAAACCAGGTATTAAATTAATATCCGCATAATAATACCACAGTGCACTTTGAACACTATTTTTCTCATTAGTACCAACACAACTATTTTTATCTAAATAAACCAAGCTATCAGCTACAATATTTTTAAAACTCAACACGGAATCAAACCATGGCAGACATAAAGCTAAAAATAAAAGAAGTATAAAAGTAGTGCTACTAGCCCAATTAGTTATTAATTCGCGCCCTTTAAGATGTTTTCGCGTAATCATAAATAACCACACAAGAGTAATTAAAACTGAAAAAAATAAATTTAAATAACTTAAATGAAAGTGATATCTTTGTGCTAAATCAAGTAACGGATTAACCACTGGAACTGGATGATCAAACATTAAACAAAAATATATAAACCAAATCACTAAACCAATAACACCAAAAATAAATATTCCAAACCAATTAAATAATGATACAAAACTAATTCTAATCGAATCAACTTCTATAGATGCAATTAATACCACAGGTAAAACAATTGGGAAAATAGATTCTTCAACATTTATACCACTAAAAACCGAAAAAACTAAAAGCAAAACGATTAATATAAATGAAATTTTAATGATCTTATCTTTTAAAATTGACATTCTACGTTTATAAACAGACCAAATAACAAATAACCAACCAGGAAAAACATACCAACTAAGCAATATCAAAATTTCTGCTATCCGCGATAAATAATTAATATCTTGATAAGGATGAAATAAGGTACCATAAAAATTTTTCCAAGTATTAAAGAAATCTGGCTCAACACGATATAACTGATAACAATATAAAAAAAACACCATTAAAAACATTACAATACCAATAACCAAAGTTATAAAATAAAGCCTATTACGAAAATGATTATCAATACATGGAAGTAACAACAAAATTAATAACGCAATAATAATAAATCCACAAGTAAAACTAATAGAAATAAACAACAAGCCTAAAAACATTAACCCACCGGAAATTCCAGGCAAATTTTTATACTGCTGCAGTGAATATAGATACAAACAAAATCCTAGCAAAACCAAGATATTAGGCGTTAGTTGATATGTATTATTAATAATTCCAATTGAACTAATTAAAATTAGAATAACCGTACGCCCATTTTTAAATGCAAATAAACGAGAACCAATCTTACCCATTAAAGAAACTACGGCAAAGATTAATAAAGTATTAATAACTCTAATACCATGTTCAATCATAACAATATTAGTCACATTAAACAATTTGAGTGGGACAGAATATATCCAGAAATAAAAAGGCTGAATTTTAAGATACGGAACACCAGAAACATAAGGTATCAACCAAGAATTGTTTTCAAGTATTCCTTTTACTACCGCCATAACAAACGGCTCATTTGGTTCCCATGGAGAATGAAAAAACGCAGTACCCAACACCCATAGAAGCGCTGTCAAAAAAATCAACCAAGGGCGATCTCTACGTTTAGGTCGCATTTGTGGATTATATGTTAACATCATTTCACCTATTTACTATGATAACTATATTATACCACTAGGTAAACAAGAAAACATAATAAACACCGATAAAAACCTAATTATGCTGAATTTTAATTATATCTAAAGTATTCAGTAATTCCATACTGCTTATATAACCTACTAATTTTTCAGGTTTTTGATTAGGCCATAAAATAATCAAAGCTGGGATACCATACAATCCATAATGTTTTAGAACCATTTGCGCTTCACTAGTGTTTTGTGATAAATCAAACTTAATTACAGTATAATTAGAAAGTTTATTTATTACCTTAGGATCTTTAAATGTAGTGCTTGCCATCTCACGGCAAATACTACACCATGAAGCGTAAAAATCAATGATAACTGGTTTATTACTCGTTTTAATCAAATAATTAAGCTCAGAACTTTTCGTAGCTGTAATAAATTCACTATTTATATTATCAATTGGCTTTTGCCAAAACTTATCTTGAATTGCAATTATCTGAAATACACAAGCAAGAATAATAATAAATATAGCTAAACGTTTTTGGAAATAAAATGTAGCTTTGGGATGGTTCCAAGTTAATTTAAGCATTAACAAACCAATACCTAAACTCAAAATACTCAAACTAAGATAGATGTTATAACTAACTAATAGAGGTAGAACTAAATACACCGAAACCACAATAATTAAAATACCTAAAATATATTTAACTATATTCATCCAACTACCAGACTTAGGCATTATTTTATTTCCAAATAATGCTATCATTAATATTGGTATACCCATACCTAGACTAATAGCATATAATAAACCAACTCCAAGTAAAACATTATGTGCAATTACAATAATTGATAAGGCAGCAATCAAAGGCGGCGTTACACATGGACCAAGCAATAAGGCAGATAAAATCCCCATAATTACAACACTTGGGATATTACCTCCTGTTAAAACTACATTCTTACTATACAAATAATTATTAAAACCATTTGGTAAATTAAATTTAACTAAATCAAGCATTATCAAACCAAGAATAAGCCAAATAATGCTACCACATATTATAAATAACGGTGTTTGCATAGCAGTAGTTAATAACACCCCTCCGGTGCTAACTAAAAAACCGATTAAAATATAAACTAAAGATATTCCATGAATATAACTCAATACCAATACTAATACACGACGAATATTTGGCCTATTTCCCCGACCTAAAATAGAAGCTAATGCAATTGGATACAATGGATACATACATGGAGTTAATGAAATTGCAAAACCAGCCAAAAAGAAAATCAATAAAATATGTAACATACTTAAACTATTTATCAATTTATTAAGACTTAATTCACCATGAAGTAGTGCATTAAATGTACCCATAACAGTTATATCTTCATTATGCACAATTTGCATATTCTTACCTATACTTGTTATATCAAAACTTAAAACCTCTGGTGGATAACAGATTGTTTTGCCATCGCAACCTTGGATTGTTACAATCAACAAAAGTTTTGGATATGATACACTAGTATCCACATGCGCCATAATATTGAAATCACCGATATACACATCATCTAATTTTTCTGGATTATTTAATTGTGGTATTTTTATCGTTTCTGGAAACGAGCCAGTATCTATTTTTAATACATTAGATGGATTAGATTGAATTGTAAGGCTTTTTGCATATAAATAATAATTAGGTTTGATATTAAACTTTATTTCTACTTGCGATTCATTAATTCGCTTAGCAAACACCTTAAATACAGAATCTGGAGATTGTGTTGAAAATTTAGTTTGATACGCTGACTCCAAATAATCAGGATTGGGATTTTGAGGATTTAAATTAGTGTTATGATTAGCAATCGCATTTGCGCTTCCTAAACTAATAAATAAAATAATCACCAAAAAATATAAACGCTTTAAAATTAACATATTTACATAACCATTTTATTCATATTTAAAATTGGCAACATAATAGCAATAACTATTAATAATACAACACCACCCATAAATAAAATCAAAGCCGGCTCTAATATACCAGTTAATAACTGACTGCGATGTGATAACTCAAGTTCCTGATGAGCACCAGCTTGTTCTAACAGATGGTCCAAATTTCCTGATTTTTCACCACTGGCAACCAAATGAATTACCACCGGTGGAAAAGCCTTCTCATTACCAAGAGCAACCGCCAATGGAACACCCTCTTTAACTGATTTTAAAGCACGATCTATAGCGTTTTTCATCATATAATTATTCACAGTATCTCGTCCTGCCTCTAATGCTGCAACCATAGGAACACCACTAGTTAATAACATAGCTAACGTATTACAAAATTTAGCTACATCTACATTAATCAATAATTTACCGGCAACCGGAATTTCTAATAAACGCTTATGAAAGCGAATTTTAAACTCATGTTGCTTTAATAGCCTAGTAATAACCACAATTACCCCACAAATTATTAAAGCAATAAGCCAACCATAACTTCGTAACCCATTAGAGGTGCTAATCATCATTTTAGTTAAAACTGGTAATTCTTGTTTGGATGACTCAAATACTTTAACCACTTGTGGAACAACAAATACAAGTAATGCAATAATCATCACCACAGCAACTATAGATACAATAATTGGATATAAAAGAGCCATCATAATTTTACTAGTTAATTCACGCGTTCTATCACTATAATCAGCTAATTTAGTCATTACTTTAGGTAAACTACCTGACTGTTCCCCGGCATGAATTAAACTGCAATATACAGCTGGGAATACATTTGGAAATAAGCGCATCGATGCAGCAAGTGGTCGCCCACTTAATACTTCGTTTTTAACCCCCATCAAAATAGTCTTTTGATCGTCACTTTCTAATTGATCAATTAAAGCATTTAAAGCATTTTCTATTGATAAACCAGAGTTTAATAAAATTGCGAACTGACGAGTAATTAAAGCCAACTCTAGAGAAGATATTGATTTTTTTCTAAAGGAAAAACCACTTTTCTTATTTTTACCATCTTTAGCAAGTTGAATATGCGCTACAACCAAACCCTGTTCTTTTAAAGCTTGACGTGCTTGACGCGGTGAATCAGCTTGAATAACACCAACCTTTTCCTTACCTTTTTTATCAAATGATTTATAACTATACGTTGCCATATCATTAATCCTCTTTCGTAATTGAGGTTACTTCCTCTAAAGATGTAAGGCCAGCAATTACCCAACGCATTGCATCCATTCTCAGTGTACGCATACCAAGATTTGCAATAGCATATTTTTCAATCTCATATTCTTGAGACCTATTGTGAATCATTTGCTGTAAATTTTCATCAATTACTAACAATTCATGAATACCATTACGCCCTTTATAGCCAGTATGACTACAATAATCACAACCATCTCCAGCAGTATAAATCACTACCCCTTCAGGTATCTCAAACTCTCGGCGTATCGCTGCATCTAATATATGATTTTCAACTTTACATTTTGGACATAGTAACCTAATTAAGCGTTGTGCTAACACACCAATTAATGACGAAGATAAAAGAAATGACTCCACCCCCATATCAATTAGCCTTGTAACAGCAGAAGCTGCGGTATTAGTATGTAATGTAGCTAACACCAAATGACCTGTTAAACTAGCTTGCACTGCAATTTGAGATGTTTCTAAATCACGAATCTCCCCAATCATTACCACATCCGGATCTTGACGTAATATAGCACGTAAGGCGCGGCCAAATGACATATCTATTTTAGCACTTATTTGGGTTTGACTAATACCTTCAATATCATATTCAACAGGATCTTCTACTGTCATAATATTTAATTGCTTTGAATCAAGTCTTGCCAAAGCAGCATATAAAGTTGTTGATTTACCCGAACCAGTTGGACCGGTAACTAAAAATATTCCATGCGGACGATGAATAATCTTATCAATTTTATCTCGCGTATCATCATGCATCCCGAGAGCCTCAAGCTGCAATCGATCTTTATTCTTATCTAATAAACGCATCACAACACGCTCACCATGTGAACTTGGAATAGTTGAAACCCTAAGATCTACTTCACGACCAGCTAAACGAAGTGCAATTCTACCGTCTTGTGGTAGGCGCTTCTCAGCAATATCAAGATGTGCCATAATCTTAATTCTAGACACCAGCGCTGAATGCAAACCCGGATTTAGATCTACAACATGCTGCAAAGTTCCGTCACGACGAAAGCGTACCGTAGAACGCTTTTCATATGCATCAAGATGAATATCTGAAGCATTTTCTTTAACTGCTTGAGTTAAAAAAGCATTAATAATCTTGATCACTGGCGCATCATCTTCTGATTCTAATAAATCAGAAGCTTTTTGTGCATTATGAATTAAATCCGATATATCAATTTCATCTTGTACATCATCAACAATTGCAGCAGCATTAGAGCTTGAATAAGCTTCAGATAATAAACCATCAAATAATTTTTGATCTGTCTTTGTAATTTTAATCGGTTGATTAAGCTTACGCTTAATCTCCGAAATTACAACTGGGTCAGGATTATTAACAACCGCAACTAATACATTGTCATTTTCAACACCATAAATACAAACTTGTTTATTTTTTGCATAACCATAAGGCAATCGCCTTGAAAACTTATTAGGAACAAATTTAATATTTTCCATCAACCATCACTCTTTAAATCAATTCTTAGCTGGGGGCAAAGCATTAATACGTGTAGTTGTTGCACTAATGGCATTTAAATTTGATTTTTTTATATTTTTACCATCATGAGTTAAATCCACTACTGGTATATTTTGATTCAGATTTAATGCCGAATCATCACGTGGAGCTGGTTTATTAGTATAAGGGACTTGATTTTCTAAATTAACCGCTTTAATTTCTGGTAAAACTGCATTACCATCTGCTGATACTTGATTTTGCAATCCCATTACATAATTATAACGTTGATTAGTAAGTGCCTTGTATCCTGTTGCGCTTTTAATAATTGCTGGTCTTAGAAACAAGACTAAATTTTGTTTTACGTGTGTACGACTTTGCCAACTAAATAACCAACCAAGATATGGTATGCTACTTAACCCAGGAACTCCATTAGTTTGAATTAACAATTGATCTTGAGTCATACCACCTAAAGCAATAATTTGACCATCATCAACTAATACGGTAGCGCGCATATTGCGTTTTAAAAATGATGGTCCATTAGGTGAATTAACAGGTTGATTAGGATCAAGCTTTGAATCCTCTTGATAAATATCAAGCAAAATAGATCCACTTTGAGTAATTAATGGTTTAATTTGTAATACATTACCTAAATCCTGACGTGTAATCGTAGTTACTAAGTTACCAGCATTAGCCGCAGTGTTTTGATATGAACCATTTGGTATACCAATATTTTGTCCAACCATAATCCTAGCTTCTTCATTATCCATAGTAATAATAGTTGGACGAGCCAAAACATTACCAGCACTATTAGCTGTAATCATATCAGCCAATACTGATAATCCAGGAATCTGTTGACCACCAACTGTTGTAGTTCCAGTCACCAATCCGATATACACTTCATTAGGTAAATTAACTCCTCCAGCAGCACCAGCACCCGAAGTTGCAGCTAATGCACTAGTAGCTAAAGAAGATAACGAGCTACCATTAGCACCATAATTAGCAACACCTATCGCACCGGCATTATTATTTCCACCACCTAATACCCACTGAATACCAAAAGTACCTTGTTCAGTAGAATTAATATCAGCAATCATAGCCTCAATCATTACTTGAGCACGACGTACATCTAACATATCAATAATCATACGTAAATTTTTATAGGTAGCATCTGGGGCTTGAATAATTAATGAATTAGTTGTGGGTTCTGCTTGAACTAGTACTTTTTGCTGATCGGCAGAGTTATTATTATTATTAGATGACTTAGAAGAACTATTACTACGCGAATTACGCGCCGCTCCACCTCCAATGCTACCGTAACTACTAGCACCGCTACTACCAGTAGATCCAAAAGCAGAGGTAGGCTCAGAATTAAAATGCGCATTTGATGAACTAGCTTGCAAATCTGGATCTTCTTGCTGTGAAACTACAGCCCTTAATACATCAGCAATATGACCAGCATCAGCATTTTTTAAATATACAACATGTAAGTTATTATGATTATGACCTATATTACTATCAATTGTCTTAGCCATATCAACAATTTCCTTTAAACGATCAGGAATTGCCGAATAAATAATTAATGAATTAGTGTTTGGCTCTACAGTTATGGATACAGCTGGACCATCGCTATTAGCAGATGAATTTACAGAACCTCCGCTCCCTCGAGTAACCGCTCCACCACCACTAATATACGATTGTAAAATAGCTGCCACATCAGATGCAACTGCATACTGCATAACAACCATCACAGGTTTAGCTGCTTGAGAATCTACTGCAGTTAATTTATCAATTATTTTTGCAATTCTATTAATATTTGAAGAATAATCAGTCACAATCAATGCATTACTATTTGGATATACGGTTAACGTGTTATTTGGTGCAACCAATGGACGTAATGTATTAGCTAACGCATTTGCTGAACCACGCTGAATCACAAAAACACGTGTTACAATCTGATCTCCAACATTAGAAGTTGCATCAATACTTTGCTTAGAAGTAAACACTGTTTTTGAATCATATGATTTGGCATCAGTTTCAGGTAATACCTTAATAACACCATCTCCTTCAACACATGCAAAACCTTGCATACGTAGAGCAGTTTCTAAAACTTTATAACTATCCACTTTAGATATTGGACGATCGGATAAAATATTAACTGTTCCCTTAACTCGCGGGTCAATAACAAAATTTTTACCAGATAACTGACTAATTGCTCTAATTACTGCCTGAATGTCTGCATTTTCAAAATTCAATACCACCTTATCCGAAGCTAATTGATCACTATCTCTACTACTATTGGTAATTTTATCTCTTGATTTATTCGAAGATAATCTTGTATTACGATTACTACTTAGTGATTTTTTAGCATCGGTTGACGACATTAGTTCACTATTAGATTCTTTATTCACACCTAATAACGGATATGTGGATTTTGCAGCTGGAGCTGCTACTAAATTTTCCACCAAAACTATAAAAGCAATTAATTTTAAAATTTTACTCAACATAATTACCAATTTATAAATATTATAATTTCATTAAATTCACATCAACTTAATTAATGCAATTCACTTTTATTCACTCTAAGCTTAATAAGCAAATAATATTATTGAACATCTCCACCATCTCTACCACGTGATTGATTATTCATATCATTACTCCTATTGACATCGCTCCTGTTGACATTATTACCATCATTATTACCATCATTATTATTATCATTATTGTTGTTATTATTGTTGTTATTATTGTTGTTATTGTTATCATTTTGTTGATTAGCAAATTCTTCAATCATTTTACGTCTTTTCTCACGAATTTCATCATTACTTAATCTATTTATATCAGAATATGAGTTTGTATTTTGCTGAGTATATGAATTTGACACAGGTAACGATCTTGTTGCATTATTAGCTCCTTGCGCCGAAGAAGCTGTGCTATCACTACGAGTTATAGCGATAAAAGTATCTTTACCATCTTCAAAGACCACAATTCCATCTGACTCAATTGAAACAACCAAGACACTATCTGCAATTAATGAATTTACCCGATAAGCATCAACTTTACCTAAATATTCAACAATTGCTACACTATGATTGTTACCACTTTGATATACACCGCTTACTTTTAACTGAGATGCAATTTTTGGTATCTCAACTACAGATTCTTCTTTTTTTACCACTTGAATTATACCAAATGGAGCACGATTAATAATATAATCTGCACTTTTTTCGTAAGCTGATACACTATATTTTTCAACATACATTTCATTAACTGCAGGAGTTATTAACCAACAAAAAAAAACTGCGGTAATATACGCCATGACAATTAAAAAAATAAAATTTAAAAATTGACTTACTAAAATAACTATTTCGTTAATTTTCTTGATAATCATCTATTCAATAATAGCCTTTTCTAAAACGGATATTATTGTAACATAAAATCAAGTTATTTATCATCACATTTTTCACAAATACCAAATAAATTTAATTGATGATTAATAATACGAAAGTTATTCGCTCGCGCAACTTCTTCTTGCGTTTTTTCGATATCACAATTATAAAACTCAATCACTTTATTGCATTTTATACAAATTAAATGGTCATGATGTTCGTTAGGGTGAGTTAATTCATATGTTGATTGCTCATCATTAAAATTATTTTTAATTAAAATATTTTTTGCTTCAAATTCAGACAAAATACGATATATAGTAGCTAAACTCATATTTATATTACGACTAATAAAAATTGTATATATTTTATTAGCATCAAGATGACGATAACTATTAAAAAGCTGTAACATTGCAGTTTTATGTTTAGTGACCTTCAAGCCAGATTTTTTAATCAATTCTTGATACATATTTATTTCTATACCTATAAATTTTTAGCCCAAGAATACATTTTAGGGGTAAAATACAGTTTGAGGCAAATATTTTTGTATATTTTATTAATATTATAATATCTAGGTTAACCATGCTCCGATTAGGAACTATTTTTTTTGTTTTTGTCACAATCGTAGGTTGTTCAGGAGTTAAGTTTT
>DAHXMX010000069.1 GCA_027371515.1 Neisseriaceae bacterium | reverse complement strand
TTGCAGTTATTGGTATTATAATGGTGTATTCCGCTTCAATTGCTTATGCAATTCATGATCCACATATTCAAAATCAATATTATTATATTAATCACCATATAATATATTTATCACTGGGTATTATTGCCGGTATTATAGCTTTTATGTTACCATCTAAATTTTGGCGAAAAAATGCAATTAAACTAGCTATAATTGTTGTTGTACTTTTAATTGTAGTTTTGGTTCCACACGTTGGACGTGTAGTTAATGGTTCACGCCGGTGGATAGGTATTGGACCAATTAATATTCAACCGTCAGAGTTAGCCAAGCTTGAAATGGTTATTTTCTTATCTTATTATATTACTCGCAAAGCGAATGGTTTAAAACGAATTTGGTTTGATGTTATACCTATCTTGATAATAATATCATTTGTTGCGGCGTTATTACTTTTAGAGCCAGATATGGGCTCAACTATGGTAGTATTTGTAGTTGCGCTAGTCATGTTGATTATGGCAAATATTAATATTTGGGTTATATTAACCATGGTAATTGGCGGATCATTTGCGACTGTTCTTTTAATTATCGCTGCTCCTTATCGTATGCGTCGTTTTTTAGGTTTTATTCATCCATGGGATGATGCTTTAGGTAAAGGTTATCAATTGACAAATTCATTATTGGCAGTTGGTCATGGTAGTTGGCTTGGAGTTGGTATTGGTAATAGTATTGAAAAATTATTATATTTACCTGAAGCGCACACGGATTTTATTATGGCGATTATTGGCGAAGAGACTGGCTTGGTGGGAATTGGTATTATTCTATTTTTCTTCTGGATTATTTTTTATCGTGGGTTTAATACTATCAGTTCTCAGTGTCGTGAAATACAAGGAAGACAATTTCAGGCTTTTCTAGCACAAGGTATTAGCGTATGGTTTATGTTTCAGGCTTTAGTAAATATCGGAGTTGCGGTTGGGGTTTTACCTACTAAGGGTTTAACTTTACCTTTTATTTCTTTTGGTGGTAGTTCTATTATAGTTAGCTGCATTGCAATTGCTATACTTTTAAAAATTGATTATGAAAATAAAATTATTTTGCGTGAGTTAGAGGAATTATAATTTGTCTAAAAAAACAATTTTAATTGCTGCTGGTGGAACAGGTGGGCATATATTCCCAGCTCTTAGTGTTGCAAAACAGTTAATGCCAATATATGAAATTATCTGGGTTGGTGCAAAATCTGGAATTGAAAATAATATTGTACCTCAAAATAATATTGCTTTAAAAACTCTTAACATATCTGGTTTACGTAAAAAAGGGATATTTAAGTTTATATTAATGCCATTTTTATTATTGTATTCATTTACGCAAGCATTTTTTGTTATTTTTAGTACTCGTCCAGATGTTATTGTGGGTTTTGGCGGATATGTGACTTTTCCTATATGTTTCATGGGGTGGGTATTGCGAGTTCCAGTTGTTATTCATGAACAAAATTCAGTTGCTGGTTTGACAAATAAATTATTAGCTAAGATAGCTAACCATGTCATGGTGGCCTTTGATGGCGTTCTTAATTCTAAAAAAACATCATTAGTAGGCAATCCTGTTCGTGCCGATATTTTAAATTTGGCACCAATTCATGAGCGTTATTCAAAACGTTGTGGCGGTTTAAATATATTGGTAGTAGGTGGTAGTTTAGGTGCAAGAGTATTTAACGAAATCATGCCACAAGTTTGTAGTGAATTAACTAATTTAGCTAATATTACACATCAAGTTGGTAATAGTGTTGATAAAGAATTAATAATTAAAGAGTATCAAAAATATAATATATCAGCTAATGTAGTTAATTTTATTGATGATATGGCATATGTATATAATAATGCAGATTTGATTGTTTGTCGTTCTGGCGCTTCAACCGTGAGTGAAATCATGGCAGCTGGTATTGCTGCAATATTTATACCTTATCCGTATGCTGTTGATGATCATCAGCGTTATAATGCCCAACCGTTAGTTGATATTAATGCTGGTTATATGATTGTGCAAAGTGATTTAACGGTCGCAAAGTTATCTGGATTAATTAATTCTCTTGATCGTGAACGATGTATGAATATGGCGTTAAATGCGCATTCTATTGCTATTACTGATTCAGTATCAAGAATAGTTAATATAATAGTAAAACATATTATTTAAGGTAATTATGATTAATAAACCAAATTATGCAGTAACAGTATCTATTGGTCGACAAGTTTTTGAAGAGTTGCCTAAGTATAGGACAGATTTTCAGCGTGATAGGGATCGTATTATTCATAGTAGTGCATTTAGACGTTTAGAATATAAAACTCAAGTTTTCATTAATCATGAAGGTGATTTGTTTAGAACTAGATTGACTCATAGTTTAGAAGTTGCCCAAATTGGTCGATCTGTTGCTAATGCATTAAATCTAAATGTAGATTTGGTTGAAGCAATATGTCTTGCACATGATTTAGGGCATACCCCATTTGGTCATGTAGGACAAGACGCTTTAAATAGCTGTATGTTGAATGTAGGAGCTGGTGGATTTGAGCATAATTTACAGTCGTTGCGTATTGTAGATACACTAGAAGAGCGTTATGCTTTATTTGATGGTTTAAATCTTACTTTTGAAACTCGTGAAGGAATTTTAAAACATTGTAGTAAAAAAAATGCTAAAACTTTAGGATTAGTTGGTGAGCGTTTTTTAAATAATACTAAACCAAGTCTGGAGGCTCAATTAGCTAACATTTCAGATGAGTTGGCCTACAATTATCATGACATTGATGATGGTTTAAGAGCTGGATTATTAACTATAGAGCAGTTGTGTGAAGTGGAAATTATTAATAATGAATTAAAGTATATTTTAGCTAAATATCCACATTTAAAGTCACGTCGTTTACACAAAGAGCTAGTGCGACATTTAATTAATAAAACAATATATGATTTAATTGAAAACACACAAAATAATATACATAAATATGGTATTGAGAGTATAGCCGATGTGCGTCAGTCACCAGTTAATATAGTTAGTTATAGTGATGATATGTATAAAGAACAACGGACATTAAAAAAATTTTTAATGAAGAATATGTACAAACATCATACAGTGATGCAATTACGATTTAAAGCAACAAATATTATTACGCAATTATTCAATGCATATGTTACGGATGAGTTTTTATTACCAAAGCAGTTTCAGTGTAGAGTGGCACATGATGGCTTGTATCAAGTAGTATGCGATTATATATCAGGAATGACTGATCGATATGCTTTTAGACAGTACAATCGGTTATTTGTTGCTGAATCAGTTTAAGTGGAAATAAGCTAATGGTTACTGTGAAATATGCTTTTAGCAATATTGATTCATGGATTCATGTTCATTCAAAAATTTTTTCAGCCAAAGAGGTAGAGCAATTTAAAAAAGCAATAGCTATCGCTAAAGAATATTACGATAAACAGGTCTTTTATCCAACAAATGTTGATTTGTTAATGCATTCTTTAAAATGTGCGAGCACTGTTGCTGAGCTAAATTTGTTTTCTGATGCTGTTATTGCTACCATTTTGTTTGCATTACCTAAATTTACTGATAATTGGAAAATAATTATATCTGAGTTTGATCCAAAAGTAATTGAGTTAATAGATGGGATTAGGAAGCTTTCTTTAATTCGTAGGCTTGGTGCATTAGCTGATGTAGATAGTGAAGATGGAAAACGTAATCAAATAGAGGTAATGCGAAAAATGTTATTAGCAATGGCGACTGATATTCGTATTGTTTTGATTATGTTGGTTGGACGTGGTGAGTTGATGCTGAATCTAGATTCTTGTAAAGATGTAGATTTACAACAAAAGATTGCTAATGAAACAGTCGAAATATTTGCACCATTAGCTAATCGATTAGGCGTGTGGCAAGTAAAATGGGAATTAGAGGATTTATCTTTTAAATATTTAAATCCTAGTGAATATAGAAGAATAGCTATTTTAGTTGAAGAAACACGCGAACAACGTTTAATGTATATTGCTAAAATAAAAGAGTTTTTATCTCATGAAATAGAGCAAAGTAATATTAAAGATTATCAGATATCAGGACGAGCAAAGCATATTTATTCTATTTGGAGTAAAATGCAGAAAAAACAATATGAATATAATGATTTATATGATATAAGAGCCATGCGTGTATTAGTGCCAACTATTGAAGATTGTTATACTGTATTGGGGATTGTGCATACTAAATATTCTCCAATAGCTGGTGAATTTAATGATTACATAACAATTCCCAAAGCAAATAATTATCAAAGTTTACATACTTGTGTTGTTGGACCTGAAAATCGAATCATAGAAATTCAAATTAGAACATATAAAATGCATGAATATGCTGAATATGGTATAGCTGCGCATTGGCGTTATAAAGAGATCAGTGAGAAGGGGTCTTCTTCTTTTAATGCTTTATTTGCTGAAAAATTAGCATGGGTTAGACAAATTTTAGATAGTCGGCAAGATATGATTGTGGGAACTAATGTCTCAGATATCTTTAAAAATCAAGTTTTTAATGATACTATTTATACAATGACTCCAAATGGGCGAGTTATCAGCTTGCCACAAGGTTCAACACCAATTGATTTTGCTTATCATGTGCATAGTAATGTGGGGCATAAATGTCGTGGCGCTAAGGTTGATGGGATAATTGTGCCATTAAATACTGAATTAAAAAATGGACAAACAGTTGAAATAATAACTGCAAAAGATGGTACCCCAAGCATCAATTGGCTGCACGATGGTTATGTTAAAAGCGCTAAAGCAATAAGTCATATTAGACGTTTATCGTAATCTTAATCAAGATGAATTTATAGTTAGTGGTCGTGAAATATTAGATCGAGAATTATCAAAATTCCATTCAAGTGTTAAACCGACATTATCTACCTTAGTATCGAAGTTAGGTTTTGAGAATGAGAAAGCCTTATTGGTAGAAATAGGGCGTGGAGATTTATCTCCTGTAGTGATTCGTGATTCAATTCAAAAAATTATAAATAAAGCAACAGAAAAAGCTGCATATGAGATTACTCCAGAAAATTTTGAATTAGCTCCAGA
>DAHXMX010000068.1 GCA_027371515.1 Neisseriaceae bacterium | reverse complement strand
AAAGGTGATACTATTTATACTGATTTCCAGAATATAGTGCATGAATATGTTAAACGTAAATATGGTCATAAAGCATAAGTAACATGTTATTTAGGAGATTTTTATCTACTAAACCGTTATTTCTGACTGCACTTCCTATATGTATTCGCGTTGCTTTACTTTGTTTTACAAAGTCAATAATATTATTTTGATTTATTCCAGCACCGCATAACACTTTGCAATATTGACTTGGTTCAATTTCGAGCATTTTTATTATGTTTGATATTCCTTGTATAGCAGTATTTTTACTACCTGATGTTAATACTAGATTAATGTCTGAATAATTGATTAATTCACGATAACTACTCACAACATCTATTGATTCATCTATAGCGCGATGAAATGTTAGAGTTAAATTCCCTTTATGTTTGATGATTAATTCTAATTGCTTAAGGTTAATCAAATTTTTATCAGTTAGGCTACCAAATACAATACCACTTGCTTTACTGTGATCGCGTATGTAATCTAATTGTTTAAGTATTATGAATTCATCATTTTGATTGTAAATAAATGAATTTGCATGTGGTCTAAGCATTACATTAAATGGTGTATTTGCTATTTCTGATGTTAAGGCAATTAATTCTTGTGTTGGCGTCAAACCACCAAGTTCAATATTTTCAATAAGTTCTATACGATTTGCTTTACTATTGTTGATAACTTCAACATCTTTGATATTAGTTGCGATAATTTCAGTTTCAATGTGTTTCATATTTATTACCAATAAATAGATATTTAGAACGTTATTATATAGTATAATATTACTTTATTAGTTAATAAATAGTTGGAATAGAATCATGAATACAAACATTGCTAATTTAGAGCCTAAGCAAATATGGCATTTATTTGCTGAATTATTACAGATACCTCGTCCTTCAAAGCATGAAGAACAAATTAGAAAATGGATTATTAGTCAAGCAACTAAACTTAATTTAGCGTATGTAGTTACACCAATTGGTAATATAGTTATTCAAAAGCCTGCAACATCTGGTCTAGAATCTTGTAAAAAAGTAACCTTGCAATGTCATATGGATATGGTTCCTGCTAAACTTGCCACCTCAACTCATGATTTTTTAACTGATCCTATATCGGCTTATATAGACGGTGATTGGGTTAAAGCTAATGGTACTACATTAGGTGCCGATAATGGTATTGGATTGGCAATTGGATTGGCGGTAATGGCAGCTAATGATATAGCTCATGGTCCATTGGAACTACTTATTACTACAGATGAAGAGGCTGGAATGAGTGGTGCTTTTAATTTGCGTAAAGAAGATATAACTGGTGATATTTTAATCAATTTAGATTCTGAAAACGATCAAGAGGTATGTATTAGTTGTGCTGGTGGAGTTGATACTGAAATTGAGTATACTGTGAATTTGGTTGATTATGATTCAAGTGGACAAATAGCTTTAAAAATATATTTGGGAGATTTAGTAAGTGGACATTCAGGAGTGGATATTCATTTAGGACGTGCTAATGCAAATAAAGAAATTGCAAGCTTATTGTATATTTTAAATAAAAAAGTTGGAATTAGATTAGCGCATATTAGTGGTGGAAAATTGCGTAATGTAATTCCGACTTATTGTGAAGTAATTATTGTTATTGATGAAAATAAACTTGATCAGGTAATTGCGTTATGTAAGGAATTTAGAAATAACTTTATGATACAATACCAAGATATTGAAACTAAATTTAAGTTTGATGTTGAACAGGCTGTTTTACCAAAGCAATTAATATCTCAAGAGCAAACTAGTAAAATAATTAATGCCATAAATGGTTGTTTTAATGGTATTTATCAAATTAATTGGAGTATTGGTATTGCGCAAATGTCATCTAATCTGGGAATTATTAAATTAGATAATAATAGAATAAAGATAGTTACATTGCAGCGTGCACCAGATACATTTGCTAAGTATAAATTAGCCTACATGTTAGCTTCTAGTTTTGAAGCAATTGGTGCTACTGTTACTCATTTATCCGATTATCCTGGATGGTTACCTAATTTAAATAGTGAAATATTAGCAATAGTTAAAGATAGTTATAAACGTTTATTTCAACATGAAATTAAAATATCTGCAACTCACGGTGGTTTAGAATGTGGACTTATTATGGCTAAAGCTCCGTTTATTGATGCTGTATCAATAGGTGCAACCATTCTGGATCCTCATTCAGCCAATGAAAGATTAAATATTAAATCTGTTGCTAAAATATGGAAATTATTAAAAGATATCTTAGGAAACATTCCATTTAAATCATGACTTATGATAAACCACTAGCAGAGATAATGCGTCCGCAAAGTTTTGCTGATTTTGTTGGACAAAAACATTTATTGGGGGAAAATAAACCATTAACCGTATTGGCTAATTCTAAACCACAATCAATAATCTTGTGGGGTCCGCCTGGAGTTGGTAAGACAACAATTGCAAATATATTAATTCATTCATGGGACTGTAATGCAATTAAGCTTTCAGCTATTTTTAATGGTATCAAAGAAATTAAAGATGCGCTAAATCATGCTGTTGAGCATCGTAATGGAATATTTGCAAAACCAACAGTTTTATTCATTGATGAAATCCATAGCTTTAATAAATTACAGCAAGATGCTTTTTTGCATCATATGGAAGATGGTTCGATTGTAGTTATTGGTGCTACTACTGAAAACCCATCTTTTGAATTAAATAATGCAATTTTAAGTCGTGTACAAGTGTTCGTTTTACATCCATTAGATAATTCTGAAATGAATTTGTTGATTGATAAAACTATTCAACTTAACATTTTTAGTAAAACTATAGATGATAAAGCGCGTCAATTAATTATTGATTTGAGTGATGGTGATGCGAGAAGGCTATATAATTTATTGGAAAGTATTAATAAGCTGAATGTGGTAAATATTACTTATCAAGATGTAAAAGAGATGTTGCCTTATGCTTTGAAAAGATTTGATAAAAATGGTGATAATTTTTATAATTTGATTTCAGCATTACACAAATCAGTACGTGGTTCAGATCCTGATGCAGCTTTGTATTGGTTTTATCGATTGATTAATGGTGGTTGTGATCCATTATATTTGGGGCGAAGAATTTTACGTATAGCATGGGAGGATGTTGGTTTGGCTGATATTAACAGTCAAACTATAGTATTAAATGCCATTAATACTTATGAACGACTTGGTTCACCCGAGGGTGAGTTAGCATTGGCAAGTAGCGTGGTATATCTTGCTGTTACCGCAAAAAGTAATAGCATGGAAGTTGCTGTCACTAAATCTCGTGATTATGTCAATAATAATCCATCGTTTGAAGTCCCAATTCATTTACGTAATGCACCAACTAAATTAATGGCAAAATTAGGTTATGGAAATGAATATCGTTATGCGCATGATTACCCATATAATTATGTACCAAATGAAAATTATTGGCCAGATAAAGCAACTCCAGAACAATTTTATAAACCAAATAATCAAGGTATGGAACAAAAAATAATAGAAAAGATTAACTTTTTACGTAAGCTAGATAAAGATGAGTCAACAACTAAAAATAAATAAAGATACCAAGAAATGTTTTGTGTTTGATTTAGATGGAACCATTATTTTTAATAATCAAATATTAAGGACTAATATTGAAGAATTATTAAAAAAAATTATGGAAAAGGGTCATGTTTTAATATTTGCAACAGGGCGACCATACAAAGACTTTAAAACAGTAATGCCAGAATGGACGTATAATATGCCGATGTGTCTTTTTAGTGGTGCTGTTACTGTTAATAATGGTGAAATCATAGCATCTAATCCAATTGATAAAAATATAGTTGAGGGCATAATTGATATTTGTCATAAGGCTAATTATCCTTTTATTGTAGATAATTTTTATAAATATTATCATCCTGAAATTGATGGAGTTAAGTTTGGGTTTATAGATGCTGGTTGTAATAAGTATCGCGAGTATAAAATAAGTAATATTCTTAAATCTGATATTTATAAAGTGTTAATTTTAGAAATTAGAGCATTAGGAATTTTTGAAGATTATGCATTAAAAAATGATTTAGCAATCAAACTTCATAGTTATGATGATTGTTTTGATTTGGTTGCTGTATATGTAAATAAATATTTAGGTATATTACCTTTTATTCGTAATTTTGTTGATCATGATGTTTTTGTATTTGGAAATGATTTAAATGATTATGAATTATTTACCCATTTTAGTAATAGTATATTATTGGGTGATTTACCACAATTACGTGACCTTGCAAAGATTCAAATTAATTATGATGAACATATGGATGAAAAGTTAATTGCGTTGATTAACAGTATTATATAATATTACAATATACTCTAAATGTGAGAAATATGGTTTTTATCTAGTAATAGTTTGGTGTTTTGTATATACAAACTACGAGTTATTGTAATTTAATACAAAATATGTTGGTTTCCAAAAACTAAGGACAATTTATATCTATTGGAGAATATTATTATGAAAAGCGTACTTAATACCCCAGTGTTATTTTTAATATTTAATCGCCTTGATACAGCAGCTGTAGTATTTGAGCAAATTAAACAAGCTAAACCTTCAAAACTATATATAGCATCTGACGGTGCAAGAATTAATAAATCAGGAGAAAGTGAATTAGTAAAAAATAATCGGGAATATGTAATTAATAACATAGATTGGGATTGTGAAATACATACACTATTTCATGAGGTGAATTTAGGATGTAAGGATGCTGTTAGTAGTGCATTAAAATGGTTTTTTCAGCATGAAGAGATGGGTATTATACTTGAAGATGATTGTGTGCCCAATCAAAGTTTTTTTATTTTTTGTCAAGATTTACTAATTAAATATAAGGATGATATGCGAGTATGGCATATCGGTGGCTATAATGTATTAGACGAAGAAATTATTAAAACTGATTTTAGTTATAATTTTACTAGATTTCCGTTTATTTGGGGTTGGGCTACTTGGAGTAATAGATTTAAATATTATAATAAAGATTTAAGTTTAGAATACATTGATTTTGTAAAGTCGGGTAATTTACCAATA
>DAHXMX010000067.1 GCA_027371515.1 Neisseriaceae bacterium | reverse complement strand
AATAACCTTCTCAATACCTAGATTAACTTCTGCTTCATTACTTACATCCATACTAATTGCCAAAGTATCTACTTTATAAATATCGCTAATATGTTGCGCAGTTATAGTTGCACTATCAATATTTAGGTCAGCTATAACCACTTTTGCTCCATAACTGGCAAATTTATTTGCAATTTCTTTACCAATTCCACTAGCAGAGCCTGTTATTATTGCTACTTTATTTTTTAAATTAATCATTTCTTACACCTTTATAATTTAATTGATTGTTTTTCACTATCTGCTGAATTTAAATATATAGTAACTCCATTATGGTGGCTACTAGACCATTTTTGTTCATTACTATTTAACATTTCAATAGTATTAATATAACCCATTTGACGATGCTTTTCAATACTTTCTAAACTAAATTCATAATCTTTACTTTCAAGCTCTGTACCTCTTTTTGAATGATAAATCAAATGAACGATATCAATTCGATTAGCAAGACCCAATTTAATTATTTCACGTATCTTAGGATCTTTTTTTTGCTCAGGAGTTAACAAAGATGCTAGATAATTAATAGCATGTGATAAATTTTGGGTAGTTGCATATAGTTCACTAGCACGCTTAGTATGAGATGAAAAACGTATGTCCTTAATACGTTCAAGAATACCATCTAAACTATGTGGTAATACACCACTTAAAGAAAACAAATCTACCATAAAGCAGATCACATCACTGATTTCAGATTTACTAGTTGCAAATTCATCAATTATTTTTGATAGTGGAGTGTTTGAATAAACTCCACCATCTACATAATATTTATCATTTATTTTAATAGCAGGAAATCCTGGTGGTAATGCACCAGATGCCATAATATGATCAACTGTAATTTCTTGCTCAAAACTATCAAAAAACTGAAAATCGCCACTCTCAAGCTCAACAACACCAACACATAATCTAATATGTTTTTGATTAAGGTATTCAAAGTCAATAAGTTCTAATAAAGTTTCCCGTAATGGAGTGGTATCATAAAAACTAATTTTATCCGGAGTGGCATCCATTACAAAGTTAGGATTAATTAATTTAGGCTTAAAAAATCCTGTCTGTCCAAATAATAATGTTAATTGAGCACTATAAAAATGATGTATTTTAGATAATCCAAACTCACTAAAATCTGGAAACGGAAGCTTGGTACTTATTTTGTCCCAAAATGCGCACATTTTAGTTAAACGATCTTCCGGTTTATTACCCGCAATTATTGCGGCATTAATTGCACCAATAGATATACCTACTACCATATCCGGGCTATAGTTATATTCTTTTAATGCTTCGTATACACCTATTTGATAAGAACCTAAAGCTCCGCCACCTTGGAATACATATATTATTTCACGTTTTTTACTAGATGAGATACTAGATTTTGATTTAGTATTTTCTTTAACAATTGTCATGATAGCCTCAGATTTTAGTTTAGTTGTTTTTAATTATTTTTAGTTATTTCAAATAATCATAAATTACATCACCAAAACCTAAAGTCAAATCCGCAATAATATGATTACCGCCAATTACTCTTTTAATAGGTAAATCGGTAACCGGTGCTAACACATGCTCAAATAATTGCAATCTAGCAGGTCCAGCCCATGCCCCATGAACGACAACATTATTTAAAAAATATCTAACTAATTGACAAACACTTGCTTCACGACCATTAGCATGCGGTATAATTTTCAATAAATAATTAGGAGTTTGCTCCAAGCTTTGTTTAACCGCATGTAAATCCTGAGAAATATACTTATATGCCATCGTACCAATTGCTACATCAACACTATTATACTTTAGCCTACCAACTAATGTATCAACATCAATTTCAAGACTTGGGGAACCAAATTTCTTAGGAAAGCCCCATATTTCACGACCAGCAGCAATTGGTGCCAAATCATTCAAATACATTGCATGTGAATATAATCCTTTTTTACCTTCATATTCTACCTCAATAACCTGCCCCGACTCACAAAAACTACCAAACCCGTATGCATCTGGCATTTTCATAAATTCAAATTTTACTATTGCACTAGTTACTTTTAATGGCTCTGGCACCATTTGTTGTAAAATCTCTATATCTGACTCATAACTAATAATTAAATACTCACGATTTTTAAATACATAATCCATCTTGAGTCCACTTGGTGAATGATAAGGCATCGCAAAAGCATTCTTTTTAATTTCATCTATTTTCATTTGTAGCTCCATTTAAATATTAATTACAAAAACATGATTTTAATTTGGCGGAGAAAGAGGGATTTGAACCCTCGGTACGTTACCGTACGCTACCTTTCCAAGATAGTGCAATCGACCACTCTGCCATTTCTCCAGAATAAATATCATCTAATATTGCGTTAACCTAACTTATTTAACTGACTACTGTAATTGTCAATAATTTGTTTTAATTCATTAGACCTTGCAATGTTACGTTCGACTAACTCCTTGGGAGCTCTCTCTATAAAGGCTTTATTATTTAATTGATGCATGATTTTATCTAATCCTTTAGTTTCTCTATCTATCTCACGTTTTAAGCGATTTTTTTCTTGTTCTGTATCAATTTCGACTTTTAACATTAAACGTACTTTACCAGATACCGCAATTAAAGCCGCACCAGTATCATCTAATTTAGATACAAATTTAATCTCACTAATTTTAGCTAAACTCATAATATACGAATTAAAATCAAATAATTCATCTTCATTAGCTTCTATAATTAACGGTACTTTGACACTTGGATTAATATTCATTTCAGCACGCAAATTACGAATAGTGCCAATTAAAGATTTTAACCAGTCAATTGCAGTAAAAACTTGAGATGGGTCAACTTCATGTGGGATAAAGTCCGCTGATTTTGGATAGCTACTTAGCATTATAGAATCAACTTCTTTTTTATTGCATACGTTAGCTACCACCTGCCATAACTCTTCGCTAATAAATGGTATTATTGGATGAATTAAGCGTAAACTACCTTCTAATACTTGTAGTAAAGTACTAATAGTAGACATGCGATAAATACAATCACTGCTATTAATATTTACTTTAGCTAATTCTACATACCAATCACAATATTCATTCCAAATAAATTCATAGATTCTTTGACTAGCAATATCAAATCTATAAGTTTTAAAAGCAAGTTCAATATCCTCAATTAATTGCGCAAACTCAAGTAAGATCCACTGGTCTACTAAAGATAAAATATTAACATTACCTACCAAACTGGCATGATTTTCTGTATTCATTAATACAAATCGAGTTGCATTCCATAATTTATTACAAAAATTTCGTGAACCTTCAATACGCTTAACATCAAAACGTATCTCACGCCCATGAGTTGAAAGAGCAGCAAAAGTAAATCTTAAAGCATCAGCACCATAAGCTTGAAAACCTTCTGGATATTCTTTACGAGTTTGTTTTTCAATTTTTTCAGCTTGACTTGGATTCATCAAATTAGCAGTTCGTTTAGCAACTAAATCTTCGATACTAATTCCATCAATTAAATCTAATGGATCAATAATATTACCCTTAGATTTAGACATCTTATTTCCATTAGCATCTTGAATAAGACCTGTTATGTATATATCTTTAAAAGGTACCTTGCCGGTAAAATGTTCAGTGAACATAATCATGCGCGCTACCCAAAAAAATATAATATCGAAACCAGTTACGAGTACATTTGTTGGAAGAAATTTTTGCATTTCGACTGTATCATTAGGCCAATCAAGAGTACTAAAGCACCATAAAGCAGAACTAAACCAAGTGTCTAATACATCATCATCTTGAATAAGCTCGGTTGTACCAGACAATTTAACAGCTTCATCAAAACTACGCGCAACATAATAATTACCGTTTTTATCATAATATACCGGAATACGATGCCCCCACCATAATTGGCGAGAAATGCACCAATCTTGAATATTTTCTAACCAATTATTATAAGTAACAACCCAATTTTCTGGTACAAATTTAATATCTCCATTTTTAACTAACTTAAGTGCTTTATCAGCAAAATCGCGCATAGCTACAAACCACTGACTAGTTAACATTGGTTCAATAATTACACCAGTACGCTCACTTCTTGGGACCATTAATTTATGTGATTTAGTTTCTACCAATAAACCAAGTTCTTCTAAATCTTTAAGAATTTGTTTACGTGCAGCTAAGCGCTCCATACCTTGATACTTTAAAGGTGCATTTTCATTGATAAATCCATCTAAAGTAAAAACAATTATTGGCTCTAAACCATGACGTTTACCTACTTCAAAATCATTGAAATCATGAGCTGGAGTAATCTTTACACAACCACTACCAAATGATGGGTCTACATATTCATCTGCAATTATTGGGATTAATCGATTACTTAAAGGTAACGCTATCATTTTACCAATTAAATGTTTATACCGCTCATCATCAACACTTACCGCAACTGCCACATCACCTAACATCGTCTCAGGTCTAGTGGTTGCAATTACAATTGATTCGGTACTATTATTAATTGGATATCTGATATACCATAAACTACCGATTTCCTCTTCTGCGGTTACTTCAAGATCTGAGACGGCGGTTTTAAGTTTTACATCCCAATTAACTAAGCGTGTACCGCGATAAATAAATCCTTTTTCATATAAACTAACAAATACTTCATTAACAGCATTAATTAAACCAGAATCCATCGTAAAGCGTTCTCTTGACCAATCACAAGAAGCACCAAGTCTACGCATTTGATTAGTTATTGTACCACCTGATAATTCTTTCCACTCCCATACGCGTTTAATAAATTCTTCCCTTCCAAGATCTTCGCGCTTAATTCCTTGCTGTTCTAATTGACGCTCAACTAAAATCTGAGTAGCAATACCAGCATGGTCAGTACCTGGTTGCCATAAAGTATTATAGCCATTCATGCGATGATACCGAATAAGTATATCCATTAATGTATGTTGAAATCCATGTCCCATATGTAATGTCCCAGTTACATTAGGTGGCGGTAACATTATCGAATAGTTTTGAGCATCCTCGTTATTGCTAGGTTTAAAATAACCACCATTTTCCCATACAGGATACCATT
>DAHXMX010000066.1 GCA_027371515.1 Neisseriaceae bacterium | reverse complement strand
CTCAAGCTCGTGATATTATAACACAAGAAGCTATGCGTTGTGGTATGCCTTTTGTAGCTAATCGTTGGCTAGGTGGAATGTTAACTAATTTTGAAACAGTTAAAAAATCAATTAAAAAGTTAGAAGTTAAAACTGAATTGCTAGAAAAATCTAGTGAAAACGGTTTATCTAAAAAAGAATTACTAGATTTATCTAGAGAGATTGTAAAATTAAAAAATAGTATTGGTGGTATTTCAGAAATGAATGTTCTACCATCAGCATTGTTTATTATTGATACTGGTTGTCATGATATAGCAATTAAAGAAGCTAAACGTTTAGGTATTCCTGTTGTAGGTGTTGTAGATACTAATAATGATCCATCAATAGTTGATTATCCAATTCCAGGTAATGATGATTCAGCTAAATCAATTGGTTTATTCACTTCGTATGTAGCGGATGCGATTATCAGTGCAAAAGATGCTGCAATCACAGATTTGGCTAATCAAGTAAAAGTAGAAATAGTTGAGGATAGTACTGATAGTGATAAACCTCAAAAAGTACGTCGCTTAAAAAAATCAATTGCTGATGATCAAGAATTGAAACAAGGAGAATAATTAAATGTCAAATATTACAGCAAAGATGGTAGCTGAATTAAGAGAAATTACAAGTTTAGGAATGATGGAGTGCAAAAAGGCTTTAGTTGAAGCTAATGGTGACATGAAAAAAGCAGAAGAATTGTTACGTATTAAAAGCGGAGCTAAAGCTGGTAAATTAGCTGGTAGAACAGCTGCTGAAGGTGTTGTGAGTGTTTATATATCTGCAGATGGTAAATCTGGCTGCTTAGTTGAAGTTAATTCTGAAACTGATTTTGTTGCTAAAGATCAGAGTTTTACTGATTACGCTAATAGTGTAGGAAAAGCAGTTGTGGAGCATAATGTTACAACTCTTAGCGATTTAGCAAATGCTAAAACTGATAATGGTAAGACTATTGAAGAGACTAGAAAAGATCTTATAGCAAAACTAGGTGAAAACATATCTGTGCGTCGTTTTGAAAAATTCCATACTAATGGTACACTTGCAACTTATCTGCATGGAAGTAAAATTGGTGTAATTGTAGATATTGATGGTGATAATGTTGAGCTTGGGCGCGATATTGCTATGCATATTGCTGCAAGTAAACCTGTTTGTATATCACGCGAACAAGTTCCTGCAGATAAAATCGAAGCAGAGCGTCATATATATTCAGAACAAGCAGCAAGCTCAGGTAAACCAGCAGAAATAGTTGCCAAAATGGTTGAAGGTAGAATTAATAAATTTTTAGCTGAAATCACGTTATTGGGTCAACAGTTTGTTAAAAATCCTGACTTAACAGTTGAAAAGTTGCTTGCTAGTAAGAATGCTAAAGTAAATGCTTTTGCATTATATATAGTAGGTGATGGTATTGAGAAAAAAGAAGTTGACTATGCTGCTGAAGTAGCTGCTGCTGCTAAAATAAATTAATTAGCTTAATATCTCAATTTAAAATAAAAAAGGGTTACTGTTATGGTATCCCTTTTTTTATTGCGTTAGACTTAATAATGTACGTAAGATATTATGAAAAAAATTACACTAGTTAATGAGGTATTACCAGATATGATAATATATATGCTAAAATATAGCATATATATTGTATTATTTTATTAAAGGAATGATAAGCAAATGGAAAAAGAAATAATATTTACTACAAACGCAATTAATAAAGTGCGTCAATTAATTGAAGAGGAAGGTAATTTAGATTTAAAGCTCAGAGTTTTTATTACTGGTGGTGGATGTTCTGGTTTTCAATATGGATTTACTTTTGATGAAATGATTAATGCTGATGATTTTGTGGTAGAGAAAGATGGTGTTAAATTTTTAATAGATAGTATGTCATATCAATATTTAGCAGGTGCTGAGATTGATTATGTTGATTCATTTGAAGGTTCACAATTTACAATCAAGAATCCTAATGCATCAACAACATGTGGTTGTGGATCTTCTTTTTCAATATAGTATTATGCTAAATAGAATAATTTTATTTAATTTTTTAATATTCATTTTACCGGTATCGTTTTCACTAAATTTATCTGAGTTAGTGCCTACATACTTATTCAATGGTAATAATGGTCCTAATAGTGGCGCTGATCCAAATATGCCGGTTAAACCATTGATTAATCCGCATCGTAATACTACAAAATATAAAGATAATACTTGGTATTGTAACGGCGAAGAATCTTCAGAAAATATTAATGTTGCAAATAATATTTTTTGTCAAAAAAATACTACTATCGATAATAGAAATGTTATTTTGGAAAGTAGTAATGTTAATGATATACGTGGAAAAGTTGTTGATAATTCTGTAGGTAATGCTGGACAAGTTATGGTTAAATCATATTCCAATCAACAAACTATGCAAGATCAACAAGTAAGAAATACTATTAATCGTGCACAGAATTCTTTTTCAGTACCACTTCAACCAAATGATGATGTGAAGTTAAATATTGGTCAACAACAAATTCAACTTAATATTAAATATTAGAAAGGAAATAATAATGATATATTTGTTTTTATTTATTGCATATTGTTTAGGCTCATTGTCTTTTGCAATTTTAGTAAGTAAATTTATGAAAATAGACGATCCACGTAGTTATGGTTCTGGCAATGCAGGGGCTACTAACGTTATGCGTAGCGGTAATAAAAAAGCTGCATTATTAACATTATTAGGAGATTTATTAAAAGGGACTTTTGTTGTATTGTTTACTAGATATTATTTTCATGGGTTTAATAGTGGGGAGGTTATTGTTAGCTTATGTGGAATAATGGTTGTAATTGGTCATATTTATCCGGTATTTTTTAAGTTTAAGGGTGGCAAAGGTGTTGCAACTTCTATAGGAGTTTTACTTGGATTTAATTTATGGCTTGCTTTATTATTAGCAATTACTTGGTTAGTGGTATTTAAATTTTCTAAAATATCATCTTTTGCTGCATTAATAGCAACAATATTAGCTCCAGTTTATGCTTATATGTTAATGGGTAATAATGCATATTTTGGTGCAACTTTAATTATTGCATTTTTTGTGTTGTATAGACATAAAGCTAATATTGTAAGACTTATTAGTGGTCAAGAGAGTAAATTTACAAAAGAGCAAAATGAACCAAAAAATAAATAAAAAAATAATTTTATTAGTTAATTTGGGGTCGCCGAATGAATTAAAAACAAGTTCAATACGTAGTTTTTTAAGTGATTTCTTAAGTGATAAACGGGTTGTTAAATTACCTAAATTATTATGGTATCCTATACTGTATGGAATTATTTTACCTATTCGCGCTAAACGTTTACTTAAACAATATACTAAAATTTGGCTAAATGGTAGCGCACCACTGATTTATTACACCAAAAGTATCGCTGATAAATTGCAAGTTAAATATCAGAATGACGATACTTTAGTAATATATGCATTTTCATATAGCAAACCTAGTATAAATGAACAGTTACAACTAATTGAAAATAAGTACTGTATTACTGATTTAACAGTTGTGCCATTATATCCACAATTTTCATCTACAACTACCATGTCAGTATTCGATCAAATAAATAAATATTATCAAAATAAATATTATTTACCTAATATTAGATTTATTAATAGCTTTTATAATCATATAGGGTATATAGATACCATTGTTAATATGATTAATAAGTATAAATTAGCCGATTCTCATTTATTATTTAGTTATCATTCATTACCAGTAGCAATAATTAAAAATGGCGACACTTACTATGAAGAATGTCTTAAAACTACGGAGTTAATAGTAAACAAACTAGGTATAACTAATTATTCTATAGCATTTCAATCTAGATTTGGTAATCAAAAATGGTTAACCCCTAGCACTGAAACTACTGTACGAGAGTTGGCTGTAAAAAAACAGATTAATATTATATGTCCTGGATTTGTTTGTGATTGTTTGGAAACATTAGAAGAAGTAGCTATTATTAATAAAGCCATATTTATGAATAATGGTGGGGAAGAATATAACTATATAAGTTGCGTTAATGATAATGATCAATTCATTGAAACTTTATATATGATATTAAATAATAGTTATTAATAGCAATAGTGGTGGAGATTTTAATATGTGTGGAATTATTGGTGGTATAAGCGAAAGAAATGTGGTACCGGTTATTATTGAAGGTTTATCAAGGTTAGAATATCGTGGATATGATTCGGTAGGTATTGCTATTGTTAATCAAGAGAATAAACTGGTACGTAATCGAGTAGTTGGACGTGTGGCAGAATTAAGTCAAGTTTGTTTATCAGATGTTAAATTTAAAGGTTATTTAGGTATTGGTCATACAAGATGGGCAACACATGGTGGAGTTAATTTAGATAATGCACACCCTCACTTTTCAAATGATAAGTTTGCTGTTGTACATAATGGTATTATTGAAAATTATGCAACATTAAAAACCGAACTTATAGAGTATGGTTATAAGTTTGATTCGGAAACTGATACAGAAGTTATTGTGCATTTAGTACATTATTACTACCAAGAATTACATAATTTACTTGATGCAGTTAAAAAAAGTATTGCTCGTCTTCATGGTACCTATGCAATTGGTGTTATTCAAAAAGATAATCCTAATTACATGGTGTGTGCAAGATTTGGATCACCTTTAGTTATTGGTATTGGAATTAATGAAATGTACTTTGCATCTGATATTTCTGCATTATTACCAGTGACACAAAAAGTTATTTATTTAGAAGATGGTGATGTATGTCAACTTAATTTAACTAAATTTTGATAACCGAACCAAACTGCTTTCATCAACATTACAAATAGCTAAACTATTGCTCATTCCCATCTCATGTGCATATTTAACTGAGGCTAATGTATCAGCAGTCTCTCCAGATTGAGATATATTAACAATTAAAGTATTTGGATTAGCAATTACACTACGATAACGATATTCACTAGCAATATCAACACTGCATTCTAAATTAGCATATTCTTCTATCCAATATTTAGCTACATGTCCTGCATTAAAACTAGTACCACAGGCAATGATCTGTATCTTTGTAATTTGTTTAAAAACTTCACCAGCACCATCACCAAAAATTTTTGGATCAAATTTATCACCAAGACTTTTGATTGTGT
>DAHXMX010000065.1 GCA_027371515.1 Neisseriaceae bacterium | reverse complement strand
AATAATTATGATTGGGATGGAGATAGCAGACCTGATCATAACTTTAATAATGTAACTCTTGCACCTGGTCAAATTGATTGTCAGCGTGAAGAAGTTAGTTATGATATATTCGGCGATGATAATCACAGATTATTTGATTTTTATATCAATGGTATAGATATAAGAATGAGTGGACACTATTCTAACGGCACTTATACTTGGTCACATCTTCATAGCAATAAACTTAGTTATAATAATGGGTTATGTCGTAATTATAGTTACGATGAAAAAATTTGCTCAGGATTTGATATTGTTTATTAAAAATAATATATTATAATAATTAATAAGCTATTAAAAGCATTAAATTATATTTGATGATTTTAATTTGTCGCTACTATTATATTGACAAATTATTACTTGTTAAATTATAATATGCTTACGTAGTTAATAATTAATTATTAGTTGTATGATGTTAATTGCGGTATGTAAGGTGAATTTTAATGAGGATTTTATTATGAAAAAACTAATTTATTTAATGACTTTTACTGGTGTTGTTGCTACAAATGCTTATGCTGTTAGTAGTTTGGCGACATATATTTGTCTAAGAAATGCTACAAATGTTAATCAATATATAACTGTTGGTAGTATAGATAATAATGATTGGGATGGATAAGTTAATTAAATCAAAGTTGGTATTGGCTAATAATCAAGAGTTTTATGGTTATTCACCTAGTTGGCAAACACATACTACTTTTGGCGAAGTTGTATTTAATACCGGTATGACTGGATATGAAGAAACCTTAACTGACCCATCGTATAGTGGGCAGATATTGACATTTACTTTTCCTATTTTAGGTAATTATGGAGTTGGTAATGGCGAATCTTTTGAATCAAATACAATTCATGTTAAGGGAGTGATTTGTCAAACGGTATATGATAAACCACCAGCTCATTATTCATCAAATAAAACATTTTTAGAATGGTTATATGAGCATAAGATACCAATTATATGGGGTATCGATACACGTGAATTAACTAAAGTGATTCGTAATCATGGTGTTATTCAGGGTGCGATTATGAATATTAATTCACCATCTCCTACAGATTTTGAAGATTTTACAACTATTGATTGGGTAAGTAAAGTTAGTCCAAAAGTAATTACCACATACGGTGTTGGTAGATATAAAATAATTTTAGTAGACTGTGGTTCTAAATCTAATATTTTAAATAATTTATTAAAGTTTGATACTACAGTTACTGTAGTACCTTATGATTATGATTATACTGAATTAGATTATGATGGTGTGTTTTTATCTAATGGCCCTGGTGATCCTAAATTATGTGTTAAAACTATCAGTGTACTAAAAAAGGTTTTATCAGATGTTAAACCTGTATATGGTATATGTTTAGGTTCACAATTAATGTCATTAGCGGTTGGGGCTAATACTTATAAACTTAAATTTGGACACCGTGGACAAAATCAACCATGTATTAATATTGAAACAAACAAATGTTATTTAACTAGTCAAAATCATGGTTATGCGGTTGATGATACTACATTGCCTAATGATTGGATAGTTAGTTATAGAAATTTAAATGATAATACTGTTGCTGGAATTAAGCATAAAAATAAACCTTTTAGTGCAGTACAGTTTCATCCAGAAGCATCTCCTGGTCCAGAAGATACTTTTTTCTTTTTTGAAGAATTTATAAGTTTATTATCACAAGGATTAACTAAATGATAAAAGAAAATATATTGATATTAGGTTCTGGTGGATTAAGAGTTGGTCAAGCTGGGGAATTTGATTATTCTGGTTCACAGGCCATTAAAGCTTTTAAACAAGAAGGTCATAAAACAATACTAGTTAATCCTAATATTGCAACAGTTCAAACCGATACAGCGTTAGCTGATGAGATTTATTTTGTACCGCTTGAAGTAGAGTATGTAATACAAATTATTGAAAAAGAAAAAATAAATGCTATTGCACTTGGCTTCGGTGGACAAACTGCACTAAATTTAGGTTTAGAGTTATTCAAGCTAGGTATTTTAGCGCAATATAATGTACGTGTTTTAGGTTCATCAGTTGATACAATTGATAGAACTGAAGATCGTGGTTTATTTCGTGATACATTACAAGCTAATAATATTAAAACTCCTGTTAGTTTACTTGCTGTAACTATTGATGAAGCGAAGACTTTTGCTGAACAAATTGGTTATCCACTTATGATGCGTGCTGGTTTTTCTTTGGGAGGACTTGGCTCGAGCCGTATTAATAATGAATTCGAATTAATTGATAAGGCATCACAAGCATTATCAGCCGCTCCACAAGTTTTAATTGAAGAGTATTTGACAGGTTGGAAAGAGTATGAATATGAAATAGTAAGGGATATGAATGGCAATTCGTTAACTATTTGTAATATGGAAAACTTAGATCCAATGGGTATTCATACTGGTGAGAGTATTGTAATTGCTCCAGCACAAACTTTAAATAATAAAGAGCATCAAAAATTACGTAATATTGCACTTAAATGTGCTGAAATATTTAATATTATTGGTGAATGTAATATTCAATTTTCAGTAAATCCTGAAAATGGTGATTATCGTGTTATTGAAATGAATCCACGTTTATCTCGTTCAAGTGCATTAGCTTCAAAAGCAACTGGTTATCCGCTTGCTTATGTTGCTGCTAAATTATGCCTTGGTTATAATTTATATGAAATATCTAATCAAATAACTGGTAAGACTAAAGCATTTTTTGAGCCAGCTCTTGATTATGTAGTTGTTAAGATTCCACGTTGGGATACACATAAACTACGTCAAGCAGAGCGTACCATAGGCACAGAAATGAAGTCTGTTGGTGAAGCTATGGGGATTGGTAGAAGTTTTTGTGAAGCATTACAAAAAGCAATTACAATGTTAAATATAGGTGCCTCTGGACTATATGATTATCCTTGGCAAATTCACGATGTTAAGCATGAAATTGAGTTTGCAACAGATAGACGTATTTTTGCCTTATTTAATTGGTTTTATAACGGTGGAGGCGTTGAAGATGCATATCAACTATCGCGCATAGATCGTTGGTTTTTATATCAAATTGAAAATATAGCAACATTTGCGCGTAATTTAGTAAATATTGATCTAACATATGACACGTTATTATATGCTAAGCAATTAGGTTTTTCTGATATTGCAATTGCTAAAATCAAAAATACTACTGAGCATGAAGTTCGTGAATTGAGAAAATCACTAAAAGTAATCCCTAAAATTAAGCAAATTGATACATTGGCAGGTGAATTTAAGGCTCAAACAAATTATTTATATTTATCTTATCATGCAAGTTTTGATGATATTGTGCGAACAGAAAATAGTATTTGTATTATTGGTTCAGGTCCTTATTCGATTGGTTCATCGGTTGAATTTGATTGGTGTACAGTTAATTTAGCCCGTCAGTTTAGGTTAAATAATAAAAAAGTAATTATTATTAATTCAAATCCAGAAACGGTATCAACTGATTACGATGAATCAGACAGACTATATTTTGAACCATTAAGTTTTGAGCGTGTGCAAGATATTTTAGATTTTGAGCAAGTAGATGGGGTTTGTGTGAGTGTTGGTGGTCAAGCAGCTAATAATTTAGCATTACCATTATATAATAAAGGTTATCCAATATTAGGTACTTCACCAATTGATATTGATAAAGCAGAAAATCGTGAAACATTTTCTCAATTATTAAATGATAAAAATATAGACCAGCCACGTTGGATTAAGGCTGATAATTTAAAGCAAGCGCGCGAATTTATTAGAAATGTTGGTTTGCCGGTTTTGATTAGACCTTCGTATGTATTATCAGGTGCTGCTATGAAGGTTGTATTTGATGAGAGAACATTAGAAGATTATTTAAAGGAAGCGTTTTTAATTTCAAAAGATCATCCAGTAGTAATTTCTGAATTTATTGAAAATGCGAAAGAGCTTGAGATTGATGGTGTTGCACAAAATGGTAAAATCATTATTCATGCAATTAGTGAGCATGTAGAAAATGCAGGAGTACATTCAGGAGATGCTACTATTATTTTTCCTCCTGAAAGATTGTATATTAAAACTGTATTAAAGGCTAAAGAAATTGCAGATAAAATTGTATCTGGACTTAACATTAGTGGTCCATTTAATATGCAGTTTCTTGCTAAAAATAATGAACTAAAAGTAATCGAATGTAATGTTCGTGCTTCTCGTTCATTTCCATTTATTTCAAAGGTAACTGGGACTAATTTAATTCAGATTGTAGCACGTGTATTTTTGAATTATACAATAGCTGAGACTTACAATACATTAGATATTAATCGAGTTGGTGTTAAGTCTCCCGTATTTTCTTATAATCGATTTAAAGGTTCAGATCCTGTTGCCCAAGTTGAGATGTCTTCAACTGGAGAAGTGGCTTGTATTGGGCGTGATATACTAGAAACTTTTTACATGTCGTGGTTGGCAACTGGACAGAAAATAAAAGGCAAAACTATATTACTAAGTTTTGATGATCGATTTAAAATTAAATTACTACCCGTACTTACTCAATTATTTAAAGATGGTTGGCATTTTGTGGCAACTGAAGGTACGCATGATTTTTTAGTCAATAATGGAATTTCATCAAAATGTGTCTTTAAAATATCGGAACAAATTGAGCCTAATATTCATCATGCTATTAGTAATCGTATGGTAGATTTAATTATTAATTTACCACGAGATATTCATTCATCGGCAAAGAATTCTGATGGATTTGCTATTCGTCGTTTAGCAATTGATTATCATATTCCATTGATTACTAATTTTCAATTAGCTGAAATGTTATTAGATAGTTTAGCAAATTATTATGGTAGATCAATCTCCTGAGCAGTTAATATTCTATTTTCAATTTTGATTAAATCTTTTAAACCAAGTTTTTTACTTGGTAGATTAAGCCCTACTCCAGTCTGAGTTTCTGAATTAAATAAATTTAATATTTTCATTACATACCAAGCATTTCCATGAGGAATATGGTCGATATTGATACCATTTTTAATATATCCTATATGCTTTTTTTGTTCATTAACCTTGTTCAACATAATCATATCCTTAAATGCTAAATAAAATATCAAGAAGTGCCTGTCTTACATATAATCCATTTTCTGCTTGTGTAAAATAATATGCAT
>DAHXMX010000064.1 GCA_027371515.1 Neisseriaceae bacterium | reverse complement strand
AAAAATTTTAGAATTCAACAGCCCCAATAAATGTCTCAGAAATGCAATTTAGAGAATTTAAAGGTGGGTTAGAGTTTGACTACCATGTTGCACCAAATGCTCAATACATAATATATTTGGAAGGAGAAGTTGAAGTTCAAACAAGCAGTGGAGAGAAAAGGGTATTTCTACCTGGAGACATATTACTTGCAAACGATCTTAGCGGACGTGGGCACATTACTAGAACATTGAAACCAGGGAAATCAATAATTGTAAAAGTATGATACACTATAAATCTAAAATTAGTACATGTTTCTTACACTGATATGTGGGAAGCACTCAAGGTAGCTCTGAAGCATTTTAATGATAGACTTAGTTCCAGTTAGCATATGGCGTGGCAGTATCTTGCTTGGTATCACGCATATTGGTATTTTTACTATTAGTGCTATTATCATCGCTAGTTTGGGACTTATTTACTACGTCTTGCGGTACAGGCTTGCTGGTATAAGTAAAATCTAGTATTTCACGCATGCGATTTAGATCATCCATTAGTTGAGTGCTACAGATACCAGAGTTTCTGGCAGTTTCAAATAGTTTGGCATATTTGAGCTTATCATCTAAGGTTAGCGTGCGTTCTTTAAATGCACCAAAGTTATCATATTCTGATGGCTTAAAGTTTTTATCAATAATGTCAGCGACTAGCTGATTGATAAGGCAACTGGTTACTTCATCAATAGTGCCACCAAGCACCTTACTGTGTAGACTATCATGCATATAACCCATAGCATACGAGCCACCACCACTATCAAACATGCTGGGTGGAATACCTAAACCTTTGTATATTTCTTGATCGTAAAATTGCAGTATTTGAATAAATACCTGCAGTTCTCCAGTAACGTCAACTGCCTGTACATCAAATGATGTGCCTTTCATGCCAGGCAATACAAATGTTCCAGTTCCTTCTCGTTGTTCGGCGACTTTTAGTCCGACATCATAGTTGGTGGTCACATTACCATTATCATCTTGGATTTGTTGCTGTCCATCAGTATAAATAACCATTTGCGGGAATGCACGAAACTGTAATGCCATTGCCATAAATTGCTGGATGCCATATTTAAGCAGGTAGATGTTATAGATACGGCGCAATAAACTTCTACCGTATGGATTATTAAAATTATCAATGCTACGATTTACAAAATGGATGCATTTATCTCGTGGTATTTCAACTAAACCAAATAACTGAATATATGGTTGGCGTGCAGGATAGTCTAAGTCACCGAGTGCTGCTAATGGGTCAATACCGATTAATTCATTGTTATAATTCAATCCAGTACCGTTAAAGTTACCCACAAATGAGCCTTGTAGATTCATATTTTGATAACCTGGTGTGTATGAGTTGATAATATACTGGAATACACCATTGCGGTCTTTAACATTACCTTGCTCATCCACTGCAAATATAGTAGTTATTGGTGGCATTGGCGTAATATGGCTGATTAAATATTTGCCAGTTGTTTTGAGTTTCTCTTCATCGACAATTTTCTCACCAATGAAATAACCAGCCCACATTGAGGTTAGCATTTCTTTGATTAAGCCTTGCAGACCGCCTTGGAGATGTTTTAGGTTGTAACGCACCAGTTTTTGTATTTTCTCATTTTCATGGTAATAATCACCAATGCTGCGAGCAACTAAGGCACTATTAATCTCCAATCCATTAGCTATAATTGGGTCAGTATATGCCATACGTTGAAATGTGCTAATACTAACGGATGATGGATTAGTTACAAAATCACCCACTACGTTATACATGTACGGTATTGCTGTAGCTAATGCTTCTTTTTGTTTGCTATCCAATTCTGGCATCATATCAAAGATAATATTTTGGAAGTTCTGCAAAGTTTGGTTGATGCTATTTAGTGAACTTGGCATGCGTGGCTTATTGGCAAATTTGCGAATATCACTAACACGTAGATACGGCTTTTGCGGAGTAGATTGCTGATTTTTAGCCGATGTGCGTGGCTTTTTATGCTGAATATTATTATTTTTTGCTACCATAGTCGCCTCCAACCATTACTGTTATTCGTGTAGTGATTTGTCGATTTACCAATACGTGGCTTACCGAAGAGTTTATTAGCCAAGTTAGGTATTGCCAGCTTATTTAAACTATCAAGGCTTGGTATGCGGATAATAGTGTGCTTAACATAACCTAAAAACATGGTGGTACTATCAACTAGATCGTCCACGCCATCTTTTTGTCCAGTGAATTGACACAGTTGCTCGATATAAAAATCAATTCTTGGTTGTAATTGTTTGGTTGGCACAAATACTCGGTTATTTACAAATTCATCCAGTACATACTGCGCCCGCTGTAGTTTGCTTTTGTTTTCTGGGTCTATGCCATAAACTCTGGGGAAATATTGGTTCAGTTCATCTACTAGTGCTGCGCCATTTGCTTTTAGCTCTACCAATATGCCAGCATAATTTGGATATATTTTAATTAGGTCTACCACCTTATTTTTTAGTTCAATAAAATTATACTTGGCATTGTAAAAATCTAGCAAATAATAGCGGTGATTATTAGTTCCCCATATAGTAATACCGCAATCATCACCATGTTTGGCAGTTTTAGTGAAGTTGGTATCAATTGAAATATACACTTGCTGTATTTCTGGCAATTGTTCGTACTGGTGGAAATAATCACGTTGGAATATTAAACCTTTTTCATCCAGTGGTTCTTGTTGGCATAATGCCCTCCACGCTCTAATATCGGTTTTATACTCAGCATATAAATGCCGTTTGTTTGGGTCTAAATATTCACCAACTTGGCGAGTATCATAATAATTGCTAATATGATGTGCTTCTTTTAATGCAGGGAAGCTCAATAATTCCCATTGAATATAATCTGGGTCATATTGGTTAGCATCATTTTCTTTTAGAATCCGACCAATTAAATCATCACTATGCCAACGAGTAGCAAATACCACTTTGATTGTGTTGGTTTGTTGGCGCATTCTGGCGGTAGTTGCATACCAATTCCATACCTGGTTACGGATTTTAGGGCTAAATGCTTCTGAATCATCTTTGAAATAATCATCAATAATCAGTAGATGTGCAGGCTTACCTGTAAGCATGGTTCTACGTCCAGCAGCTTTAAAGCCACCACGATTAGAATTAACATTGCTAAACCCCAGAGCGGTTGCCTCTTTCTTTTTCTTAACCTTGCTGTCTAGCTCTTCCTCAACGTTCCACTTGATTTTACTCTCAGGAAATACTTGTGCATAAATATCCGACATAATCATTGGCAATATTTCATTTTGTACTACATCTTTGGCACGTTCTTCGTTATAAGTAGCATAGACTAATCGCTTCTCAGGGAAGCGACCAAAAATATAACTGGTCAGTAATACTCCTGCCACAACTGTTTTTCCGTGTTGTTGTGGCATCTCAATAATCAAATTACCACGCCCAACATCAATTAACTGCTGTATCTTATTCATAATGATGTCGTGATACCATTGCCAGTCAAACTCAGGTATCATGAATTTACAAAAATTAGCAAAGTTGTTTATTTTTTGTAGGAGCAACCAGTTATTAGCTAACTCAATCTCGCTATTGGTAGCAGTACCATGCTTGATTTTATCCAGAATTAGCTTTATTTGGTGCATGACTAATATTGATGCTAATTAAGGGTTACAGTTACATTTTGCGCACCAGTACTGCCAGATAAACTAGCTCGCAAATAAATACCATTAATTGATAAACTACCAACTAAGCCATTTTGGGTAAAGGTTATTGTCTTACCATCTGTACCTAATAATGGACTCCAAGTTGTACCATCCAGTGACCACTCAATTGCAACTGTACCACTGCCAAAGTTTGCTCCTTGTACAGCTAAGTTATGCAGCCTTTGATTTTGAATTGGAACAGCCTTACCAGCAGTATCAGCATTGACTTGGTACAGTAATGGAGTACCTAATATTGGAGTTAACGATGCTGGTTGTGTATTTAAATTACTCATTCTCTCGTAACCTCATAATTGTTAAATAAAAATTGGTATTTGGTGTATACCCAGTAATAAATAGTTTTGGTGGATTTGTTAAATTTGCGTGCCATTTGCTCAATAGTTAGGCGGTTATTGTCGTGTTTATCAATGAAATAATATTTGGTTTTAACTTTGGGTAATTTCTGGTAACCATCATCCATTGTGCATGAACCAATGATACTGTTAGCATTTTGTAAATGACGCTCGATACAATCTTTGGTGCGTAAATCCTCACATTTAGAGACCAATTGCAATATAACAGTTTTATAGGCTGTAGGTAGCCTATATATCCGTCTTGCTAATTGAGTATCTCTATCTGGAGCATTCATTTTACTGGCTTATTTCCTCTAATTTAGTTAACTTAGCCTGAAGCTCTTTGGCTAAATCAGTATCAGTTGTGCGCAGTTTCTCGTTTTTCTGCTCTTTATAGTCATCGTATAAACTCTCACGTATCTTATTTTCAGTTACATTTTTAAAGCTGGTTATCATCAATTTGGCACATTCTATTTGAGATTTTTCGCCTGAACGCATACCCTCAAGTAATTGGCATTCCCAGTAGTACATTTGCTTGGTGAGGGCAATTTTGGCGGCATCTTTAAAGTCTGGATATTCCATTGCCCACTGCACAATTTTGTCTGGGCTAATGTTATAAGCTCCAGCAAATGTTTCTAATGAATGCCCACTCTCGCAATGTTCAATTAATAGCCCGCAATAATCAGGATTAAACTGGGTATTAATGGCATTAATATTTTTTGCCTTTTTGCTTGTTTTTTCTAGTTGTCTCATCATAACGCAATTATAGATAAATGCTTCTCTTGCTTCAGTTTCTAACGGTAGTTCTGGCTTTTAAACTTACATTAAATCAAGTAAACTCGCTATAGTTTTATTTACAATAATTACTGGTTTGCATCGGCAGTTAATCTCAGTACCAGGATGTCCTGTTTTCTCTGGTGGATTATCCCAATCAAATACTTTTTGATTATTGGCAGCATGAGTTGGTCGTACCCGATCATCTTCCATTGTTTGCCATTTATACTGGTTTAAACCTAATGCTTTACATTTGGCTATGGTTAAGCCTTGAGTAATTTTGATAACTTGGTCACTAGATATAATTTCAATACGCTCATTGATTTTATTAACTGCCTCACTAATGATTTGATTTTCTAATTGTTTGGGTGTATTAAATAGCTCCTGCATCAAAATTGATAGCATAATGCCGTATATAAAATCATCTCTTAGGTTTTTAGTAACTGTGTA
>DAHXMX010000063.1 GCA_027371515.1 Neisseriaceae bacterium | reverse complement strand
ATTTGTATCTTCATTTTTCCCAGATGGGATATCTTATGAGGATGCATTAAATATTCCAACTCATGGCAACTAAATGATGCGATAAGTGAAGCACGAATTGGAGTAATAATCCAACCAACTTTACCACTACAGTAATCATCAGCCCAAGACTGTGGAGCACCTTGCGATACTGAGTATTGAGCACGTTTCTTTTTAATATTGTGAATAAATTCACTAACTTCAGGATCTGAGATTGCTTTACCATGAGTTGGAATATTTAATGCATCCTCATAAGATATCCCATCTGGGAAAAATGAAGATACAAATCCACGATGTGGTGGACTACCAGACATTGCAATACTTGGAATTCCTAAATCTTTAGCAGCGCGATGTACAACAATACGAGAAGGCATATCATCAAGTGCTTCAAGAACCAAATTATGACCTTTAATTAATTCATACACATTATCTTCAGTAACACGTATATTATGAAAACATGTGCTAATAAATGGATTTATATCTTTTAAATGTTTTTCAGTTGCAACACTCTTATATTCATTCATTGTTGAAGTCATTGCAATCATTTGACGATTAGTATTTGATAATTCAAAAATATCCGGATCAACTCCACTTATATGCCCTATGCCACTTCGAGCGCACAAAATTGCCTCCATACCACCTACACCGCCTAGGCCAAATATGATAACCCGACTATTTAATAGTTTTTCTTGTTCTTCTTTTGTATAAACACCAATATTTTTTTTGGTGATTTCATTATAAAACTCATCTACCGATAATCTATTTATCATAACAACCTTTTCATTATATTTACATTATATTTACATTATATTCATAATTAGCAATGTTTCTAATAGCATAATATTAACACAAAAAAATCTCGCTTTGCATCATGATTATCATGACTACATTATTTAATTCAACTAACATTCAAAAACTCATTGTAACCAATTAAATGTTAAAATAACGGCTTACTTGTAAATTGTAATTGGAGAATTAAAATTTATACAAACGAAATCTTGTGGTTTACATTAATAATTGTTAATTTTAGTTTAATATTAATAACATTTAGATTTTTTGGTAAAATAGGTCTATTTGTTTTTGCTATATTATCTATTTTGATTGCAAATATTCAAGCATTAAAGCAAATATCACTATTTGGTTTAAGTGGCTCAATGGGTGATATAAGTTATATTGGGATATACCTTATATCTGACATACTATCTGAAAACTATGGTCGCACTACAGCCAAAAAAATTATCTATTTAGGTATATTTAGCATGATAGCAACCACAATTATTATGTACTTTTCTCTTAAAGTAATACCTAATTCACAAGATAATGTACAAGGGGCATTAAAAACAATATTTGGATTTTTCCCACGTATTGTTTGTGCAAGCTTAATGGCTTTTTTTATTTCGCAATCTTTAGATGTCTTTACTTATCAATTTTGGCGTAATAAATTTCCTGAGACCAAGTATATTTGGATTAGAAATAACTTTAGTACTTTATTTAGCCAACTAGTAGACAATGCTATTTTTACATTAATTGCATTTTATGGATTATTTGACTATCAGTACTTGTTGCAAATTTTTATCACTTCATGTATCTTGAGATCTATTATATCAATTATAGATACTCCATTTATCTATTGGTCGGTTACAATTATGCCACATGTTCGAGAAATATAATAGCTATGCAACGTTACAATATTATTAAAGACAAAATTCCGCGTGAAATATTATTACTAAAATCCTTGCCATGTTTGTATGGTAAGTGTAGCTTTTGCAATTATATATTAGATAACTCAACTAATATTAATGAAATAATTGATACGAATGTTGAAATTGTTAATATGATTAGTGGTGAGTTTGGAGTGGTTGAAATAATTAACTCCGGATCAGTATTTGAAATACCAGAAGCAATACTTAGTTTAATACGTGAAAAATGTAATTCAAAACAGATACATACTATTTATTTTGAAGTATATTATGGTTATCGCAAACGCTTAAAGGAAATTATTGATTATTTTCCTAAACAAGAAATACGCTTTCGTATTGGAATTGAAACATTTGATGATGAATTTCGTGAACGTGTATACAATAAACCATTCCCAACTACTAATTTAAAAGAATTTAGCACTAATTTTTATGCTTGTTGTTTATTAATTTGTGTACAAGGTCAAGTTATAGAACAAATAGAAAATGACATTAAAATAGCATTAACATATTTTAAAGAAGTTACTATTAATGTATTTGTTGACAATGGAACTCCAGTAAAACATGATTCTAATTTATTCAACTTATTTATGACTAATATCTATCCTAAAATTAAAGATTTACCAAATATAGAAATCTTAATTGATAACAAAGATCTTGGAGTATTTGTGCAATAATTATTTAATTTTTTTACTAATTTTTATTAATCTAAAAATAATAACCATGTTAAAATAACGACTATTGATTATAATATGCAATTATAAGGAATATAAAAATGGATAGTCACATCAAATCTAAAAAAGAAAAACTCTATAATGATCGTACTTCTGATGAATTACGTGAATTATTGTACTTAGAAACATTTCATCGTATTACAATCTCATTTTATAAGTATTTTAATATTGAAAATCCACAACAATTCCGAGATGACATGTATCGTAAGTTAAGCGCATTAAATGTATTTGGTCGCATCTATATTGCTCATGAAGGAATAAACGCTCAAATATCTATCCCAGAACATAACTATGAAGCATTTAAAGAATACCTATACAGTATTGATGCACTAAACAATTTAAGATTAAATATTGCAGTTGATGATGATGGTAAATCATTTTGGGTGTTAAAAATAAAAGTTCGTAAACAAATAGTTGCTGATGGTATTAATGATCCAGATTTTAATCTTAATAATATTGGTAAATATGTAACGCCGGTTGAATTTAATCAAATGACTAATGATCCAGAAACAATAGTTATTGATATGCGCAACCATTATGAGTATGAAATTGGACATTTTAAAAACGCTATTCAAGTACCAAGTGATACTTTTAGAGAACAATTACCAATGGTAATTGATATGACGGCTGGTAAACAAGACAAAAACATTATCATGTATTGTACCGGTGGAATTAGATGTGAAAAAGCTAGCGCGTGGATGTTGCACAATGGTTTTAAAAACGTGTATCATTTAGAAGGTGGAATCATTAATTATGCTAATATCATAAAAAAACAAGGTTTAGAAAATAAATTTTTAGGTAAAAATTTTGTTTTTGATAATCGCCTAGGGGAAAAAATTGGTAACGAAATTATCTCACATTGCCATCAATGTGGAGCTTTATGCGACACTCATGTAAACTGTGCAAATATGGGGTGTCATTTATTATTTATACAATGTGATAACTGCAGAACTAAACTCGAAAACTGTTGCAGTCCTGAATGTCAAGATATAATTCATTTACCTGAAGAAAAACAAAAAGAGTTGAGGCGTGGCATTGTAAAAGGTGCAAATATATTTAATAAATCAAAGGCACGACTTATTAAAACTTAATAAACAATACATGTATTAATGCGTTATTGCTTAAATAACGCATTAAATTTATTTAGACTGTTATTTTACGTATTTATATCCATTGGTTTTAATAAGTAGTTGTAAACCAAAATAAAACATAATTACAATAACAAATAGTAATATCTGTAATCCATATTCAAAGTATTTACTTAATATTTCAGCTACCATTGGTAAAAAACCTGATATTGTAACACCTAAATTAAATGAAAATGAACATGCAGTCATACGATAATTTGAATCAAATACTTCCCCGAATAAACTAGTAGTAAGACTTGTAATAGCACAAAAGGCAATTACTAACAAAATACCACCAACCAAACCAAATAATAATGATACTTTTATATAAAAAAGCATACATACAGCAATTATCATTGACAGTGATATTAATTGAGCTGTTTTAACACGACATTTCAGATAACCAGCATAATAGCCAAATAAGGGATATAAAATAATAGATAATGCCAACAAACAATTTTCAATTAAAAAAGCAGTATTTTTACTTATTCCCACATAAACTTGTAAATAAGTAACTAAATAAGTAAATAACAAGTAATATAATGAACCTGATGCTGAACTAATAATCATCATAATTAATAATTCACGTGGTTGTTTTTTCATTATATCTTTTATTTTAAAATCATGCTCTAATGTAGTACTATGTTTTGACAAATCAGGTAACATTTTGTAATAAATAATAAAAAGTACCATACTTAAAATAAATGGTATTCTCCATGATAATGTTGAAATAAAAAAACTTTGATTTTGATTATAATGTTGTACTAAACTAATGGTAATATAGCCGATTAATGTAGCTATAAAGCAACCAATTACAGAGATAGTATAAATAAGACTAGTTAATAATGACTTATTTTCTGATTTACTCTCTACTGAAATTGCAATCAAACCTGAAAATTGTCCACCTGCTGATATACCTTGACACATACGCAAAATAATTAATAGTAATGGTGCAAAAATCCCAATAATTTGATAGCTTGGCAACAAACCAATTAATGTAGTTGGTATAGCCATTAACCAAATTGATAAATTAACCGCATAATGCTTACCATAACGATCTCCAAGTAAACCAAATATGATAGAACCTAATGGGCGAACTAAAAATGATATAGCAAATGTTGCAAACACCATTAATAAAGACAAAAATTTATTTGAATTTGGGAAAAATGCTTTTGATATTTGTATAGCAAATAAACCATAAACGGTAAAATCATACCACTCAAGAATATTACCAAATGCAGTTTTCATAAAATCTTGAGTAAGATTATTAATTTTGAACATATTTAATCCTTAAATAATAAATAATATACATTTACTAGATTAAAAATAATCTAGTAATCATAAAAACAATGATTTAATTTATTAAATAAGTATTATTCGTAGATATCTGAGAAATAAATAATAAATGACAACTCACTCAAAGTAGAGTTGGGATTATGAAGCGCAATATATGATGACAATTTTAAATTAGTTTGAACAAGCACTAGATATGTCTCCTTTCTATTTTTAATCAATAATTATCATAAGTTTTAGATGATTTATCCATACTATGGATTATATTAACCGTATACCACGATCACAAAATAATCACTCTTAATAAGAAAACATCCAGCGAGTATTATAGCATGTTTTTGATACTAACCACAACCTAAACAGCCATCATTACGCGCCAAATGCAATAACTGTAAAAATTCTACAATATAATGTTATATATGTTACAATCGTACTACTTAAATTTCATCATATATTGCGCTTCATAATCCCAACTCTAC
>DAHXMX010000062.1 GCA_027371515.1 Neisseriaceae bacterium | reverse complement strand
CTTCATCGTCGTCGTCGTCTTCTCATTTTTTCTCTCTAAACGATATTTTGCGCTCTCTTGAAACGGTTTTGGATAAGCAGATAACTAAAGTAAAAAATGATGATAAAAACGCATTGCGTTGCGGTCCATTACCATCAGCTATTAAATGATGGAACTCATTTACTTCCATACAAATAAATGCTAAACCTAAAGCAAAAGTAATAAACAACCAATTAATAGTGGCAGATTTATTACCTTTATGTACAGCAAGCATTGCCAAACCATAAGTAAAGCTACTAGTTAAAAGAAGTAATGTTTCAACTAATACATACGGCATACTAAATAAGTCATGTGCACTAGGACCACCCATTGTGTGGGTATGTAATACTGCATATGTTGCAAAAATCATTGCAAATAATATACAGTCGCTCATTATATACACCCAAAAGCCAAATACTACTTTTGTGCTTGTTTCTTCATCATGATTATGATGAACATTATGATTGTGTAAAACTTCTGTTGCCATTATGATACTTTCCTATTTGAAATTTCTGTTTCGATTTTCTCAACTTCTTGAGCAGTTACATAATAATCAATGTCATAATCAAATGAACGATATACAACACTTATAAACATAATAACAGCTGATAAAATCGCCAACCACCATATATCCCATACCAAAGCAAAACCCATGGTAAACGCAAAAATACCAATAATTACACCAACACCGGTATTTCTTGGCATATGAATATCTTCATATGGTTTATTATTTGGAATTGTTGGAACACCAGCTTGTTTAGCATCCCAATGTGGCTCTAAACTATCTACTGTTGGTATATGCGCAAAATTATAAAAAGGTGGCGGTGATGCAGTTGCCCACTCTAATGTGCGACCATCCCAAGGATCGCTACCTACACGATTGTCATTACGTTTTACAATTCCCCATACTACTGCAAATAATTGTACAGTAATCCCAACTGTAATAATTAAAGCACCAATAGCCGCAATAATAAAGTACGGATGCCATCCGGTTGAAACATCATAATGACTTAAACGACGTGTAGCCCCCATAAAGCCTAATACATATAAAGGCATAAAGGCAAAATAAAACCCAACAAACCAGAACCAAAATGATGTTTTACCTAATTTATCACTTAGTTTAAAGCCAAAAGCCTTAGGAAACCAGTATAATAAACCTACTGTATAACCAAAAAACACACCACCAATAATTACATTGTGGAAATGTGCAATCAAAAACAAACTATTGTGTAATAAGAAGTCAGCACCTGGTACTGCTAACAATACACCGCTCATACCACCAATTGAAAATGTGATAATAAATCCAACAGTCCAATACATTGGAGCAGTCATGCGAATGCGACCTCTAAACATGGTAAACAACCAATTGAACATCTTAACTCCAGTTGGAATAGCGATAATCATCGTTGCAATACCAAAGAATGAATTTACATTAGCGCCTGCACCCATAGTAAAGAAGTGATGTAACCATACAATAAAAGCTAATACAGTAATACATGATGTTGCATATACCATAGTTATATAACCAAATAATCTTTTACGTGAGAATGTAGACACTACTTCTGAAAAGATGCCAAAAGCTGGTAATACTAAAATATACACTTCAGGATGACCCCAAATCCAAATCATATTCACATACATCATTGGATTTCCACCACCATCATTAGTGAAAAAATGAAAATCTAAATAACGATCAAGTGTTAACATACCTAGCGTTACAGTCAATACAGGGAACGCAATAATAATTAATATATTAGCACATAATGCACTCCATGTGAAAACAGGCATTTTCATTAATGTCATACCAGGACAGCGCATTTTTAAAATAGTTACAAAAAAGTTAATACCGCTAAGCAAGGTTCCGATACCTGATATATTGAGTGCCCAAAGATAATAATCGACACCTACTCCTGGACTAAACTCTTTCTCTGATAACGGTGGATAAGCAAGCCAACCTGTTTGACCAAATTCACCAATAATCAAACAAATCATTACTAAAACAACACCAACCATAAACAACCAAAAACTTAGTGAATTCAAAAATGGGAAAGCGACGTCACGCGCACCGATTTGTAGAGGAACTATTATATTCATTAATCCAACCACAAAAGGCATAGCCATGAAGAAAATCATTATAACTCCATGAGCAGTAAAAATTTGATCATAATGATGCGGCGGTAAGAAACCATAATTATCACCTACTGATAACACTTGCTGTGCTCGCATCAATAAAGCATCTGCAAAACCACGTATTAACATTACAATCGCTACAATAATGTACATAATACCAATACGCTTATGATCAACTGAGGTCAACCATTCTTTCCATAGCCAAGTCCATTTTTTAAAGTATGTCACTAAAGCTACTACAAAAATACCACCCAATATCATACCACCACCAGCAAGCATTGCTGGCAACTCATTAAATGGAATAGCATCTAAGCCTAATTTTCCTAAAATTTGCATTTTGTTTTTCCTAACTATACAAAAAATTAATGCGACATATCCGAAGAATCATCATTATGAGAATGATGCATATCTTCATCCATTGGCATAAATTTAGCCATGATTTCTTTAAACAAATTATTTTTAACTGGATAATAAGTAGTCACAGCATTACTATATGATGGTTTAACTAACTCATTATATTTTTCATCAGATAATGGTTCTGAAGATTTTTTAACTTGCTCAACCCATTCATTAAACTGTTCTTTTGAGGTGGCACGAGCAACAAAATGCATACCATAGAATCCATGACCACTATAATTAACAGCGCGACCTTCATAATCACCAGATTCATTAGCCATTAAATGTAGTTTAGTTTGCATTCCAGCCATAGCATAAATTTGACTTCCTAATTGAGGGATTTGGAATGCATTCATTGGAGCATCTGCTGTTACTTTCAGATTTAAAGGCACATTAGCTGGAAACTCTAAAAAATTTATAGTTGCAATATTTTGCTCTGGATAAATAAACAACCATTTCCAATCAAGAGCAACCACTTCAACAGTAATTGGTTTTTCATCTGATGGTATCGATTTATAAGGGTCTAATTGATGAGTTGTTTTCCAAGTAATAGTTGCCAAAATAGCAATAATAATAATAGGAATGCCCCATACAATAACTTCTAGTGTATTGCTATGATAGAATTTAGGATCATATTTAGCATCTTTATTGGTTTCTCTATATTTCCAAGCAAAAACCAATACTAATATGATAACTGGCACCACAACCAATAACATAAGTCCAATTGCTTCAAGAATTAAAGTACGCTCTTGCTCACTTATTACCCCTTTGGGGTTAAATATAACTGGAGTTTGACAGCCACTTAATACAGTAACTATTCCAATTAATAGAGCTATATAGACTGATAATTTGAATTTATTATTCATATTATATTAAATCCCTCTAAGAATTAATGATATTTATCCAAAAGCATAATCTATACAATTACACTTCTAAGCTGTAATTGTATCACAATTAAATTACTTATTGTAAACTAAGCTACAATATTTTATTATTAAGCTAGTACAAATTTTATCTCCATACACGATCTTTATTGTTATTCGCAAATCGAATAGTTGCAAAATAAGCAATTATTAAAATTATCGTGCTAATTAAATTATATGAAAATAAAGAAAAATTTAAATGGCTTAGAATAATATTATAAATCTCTAAACCGCCTGCCATACCAATACCGGATATTAAGCTTGATACCGATGCAGTTAAACCTTGTGATTCACCAGTTGACATTAAAGCTATACGCATCATAGAACCATTGTACAATCCAAAACCAAAACTATACAAAAACATACCTAGCATAAATAAGTAACTATACTGATGTAATACAATACTAAATAATACACCACAAATAAAAAAGTTAGAACCTATCTTGAATAATTTATTAAAACTAATTCGTCCAGCAATAAATTGAATTAATAAACTACTTGTAATTAAGCCTACAAACATCGCTGCTTGATACAAAATATACATGATAAAACTTTGATGCAAATAATTAAACACGATAACAGGAGATAATCCAATCCATGCGATTATTGGTATCATTGAAATTGTATTAATAGTCACACCAAATATAAAATTACGATTCATAAATATATTTTTATAACTACGAAATATTACTGCTAAATTAATTTTCCTATGAATAATTGTACCTTGAGGCATATATTTATATAAACCAATCAATGTTATCATTCCAAGTACACCAGATATTACAAAGATATAATGCCAAGTAAAATTTGATGCAATCATACTACCAATTATTGGACCTATTAATGGTGCAGTAATTGCAATATTCGCTAAAATAGTTGTAAGCTTTACTGCCATGACATCATTAAACAACTCATGAATTAAAGCATAGCCAATAAAAATAAAACACATACCCATACCTTGAAATAATCTCGCAACTAAAAATTGCTCGATAGTGGAAGAGAATGTAATTACAAATGAAGCAACTAAAAATAAAATATTACCAAATAGCATAACATAACGCTTACCCATTACATCTGTAATTGGTCCTAAGAATAATTGCAATAAACTACCACCAATAATATATAAACTCAACGAAACAGCAACCATACTCAACGGTGCATGAAATCCATTAACTACATTAACCATAGCTGGCATAATCATGTCATTAGATAAATATGTATTTATTTCATACAACACAAAAAATATAGCAAAATATAATAATGTCTTTTTATTATTCATTAATAACAACCTTTTGACATCGAAATATAAACAATGCATCCACAAAAATTAATGTAGGTATATTACTAAATAACCTACACATTTAGTAGAAGAAGTTTATTTTTTGATGCTTGAACAATTATTAGGTGCAACCTTGCCAGCAAAACGATCTCTAATCCATTCTAAATAATCTTTTTCAGATGCCTGAATGATTGCTATGTGATCAGTATTTGAATACGTTTTATATACTAATTGTATATTTTTATTACATGCATAATTAATATATTTATCAGTAGCATACTTGGGTACTGTAGCATCAATTTCACCTTGATATATTGCAAATGGAACTTTAGTATTAATTTGTTCTAAAGCATTTTTTTGATAGCTTGCATACCATAATTTATCATTTTTGATTTTATCAACAAGAATTTTATGATTATTGTTTTCAAAAAACGTAATCGAATCACTCATATGATTCACACATTGTGAATCAACCGCTTGATTTAAGAAATTAACCCAATTTTTAGTTATCCTATCACTTAATTTTATATTTGAATAAGCATGTTCAAATGTATACCAACCCATAAGCATTTCAGATATAGCAAGTGAAGGGATTTTATAACCACTAACTATCGCTCC
>DAHXMX010000061.1 GCA_027371515.1 Neisseriaceae bacterium | reverse complement strand
TTTGTGGTTCTTTGTGTTTGTTGGCTCCAGCAATAGCAAATGCTGATTCATTAATTAACTTAAGTTTTAAAATAAAATTTAAATGATTGAGAAAACCAAGCAAGATATCAATTATAAATCAATGCCCTGCTAGCATCATTATATAATACAATAAATACCAAAGTCAAATAATATTATAAATATTCCAGTTTTTATATATTATATATCTTACATATGTAGTTTATTTACCACGCATAAACATACCGTTTAATTCTTGCATGGTTAATAAAAACCAAGTTGGGCGACCATGATTACAATAGTTAGATCTCAATGTTTGTTCCATATCGCGTAATATTGCATTCATTTCAGGTATAGTAAGACTATCATTAGCTCGAACAGCGCTATGACACGCTATACTAGAGAGTATCTCTTCTTGATGATTATCCACTAAATTACTATTACCATATTTACTAATTTCTTTAATTAGATCTAAGAGCATCTTATCTGGGTTATGCGTATTAATTAACATAGGTATAGCATTAAGATGAACCATATTTCCAGTTAAAGTAATATCAAAACCCAACTTATGAAAATATTCATAATTACGCTCAATTGTTTCAATATAGATATCTTCAATTTCAATCTCAAATGGTACTAATAATTTTTGTGCTGTTATTTTGTTTTTTATTAATTGCTGTTTTAACCGCTCTAAAATAATTCTTTCATGTGCAGCATGCATATCAACAACTATCATACCATCAACTACTTGAGATAATATATATACTCCATTTAATTGTGCTATCGCTTCACCTAAATACTGAATATCAACATCAACCGTATTATTTATATTACTAATTAATGGTTGATTAACACGTTGCTTAAATAATTCATGTTTTTTGGGTGTGTTTATCCAATTATCAATTATTTTAAGATTAGGACTACGGTAATTATTATATCGTTCATAATTAGATGCAACATTATTTGATACAACATCATTATCAGCAGTTACACTATTAGGTACATTATTAGCTGCCAAAACAATTTTATTATTCGAGAGTGCTTTTTTTATCGTACTAGCAATCAAACTATGTACTATACCACTATCACGAAAACGCACTTCAGATTTGGTTGGATGCACATTAACATCGACTTCATCAAATGGTATTTCTAAAAACAATACATATTGTGGTTGGTAATCATGATGTAACACACCACTAAAACCTTGCTTAATAGCATTTTGAATTACTTTATCACGCACAAAACGTCCATTAACAAAAAAATATTGTACCAACTTAGTTTTACTTAGATAATTAGGGTGATATAAATATCCAGATAAATTAAGATTACTAGGAGATAGCTCCAGAACTTCAAAGCAATGATGGTTATAATCATCACCAAATAAACATTCTATTCTTTGCAATAAATTTTGTTTAGGTAATTTATAGATTGATTTTTCATTATGCTTTAGTTCAAAAGCAATATCAGGATGAGATAATGCTATTCTCTCAAAAATATTCTTACAGTGTCCATATTCAGTATTATCTGATTTCATAAATTTTTTACGCGCTGGAGTATTATAATACAATTGATTAACTTCAACCGTAGTACCATTATTAATTGCTTGCGGTACAACTTTACTTAATACTCCAAAATCTGAAGTAATGGTATAGCCGTACTCATTATCTGTAATTTTACTTGACAATCTAAATTTGGAAACAGAAGCTATCGAAGCTAAACCTTCGCCTCTAAAGCCCAAAGTAGACACTTTATATAAATCATCATCAGTTTTAATTTTACTTGTAGCATGGCGTTCTAAAGCTAACTGCATATCCTCACTAATAATCCCACAACCATTATCAATAACCTTAATTAAATCAACGCCACCTGCTTTTAATTCAACAATAATATTTGTTGCATTAGCATCAATACTATTTTCCATTAATTCTTTTACAGCTGAAGCCGGACGCTCAACTACTTCACCAGCAGCAATACGATTAATCAACACATCAGGTAATTTATTTATTCTCAAAATAGACATAACCAAATCCATATAAATTTTATAAAATATTGCTATTCTATCATATTTCATATGCTATAATGTATAGTATAAACATATGGAGAATTAGCTATGTTCAAAAATATTTTCAACATAATCAAATGGATAATTCGTATTATATTACTCGGTATTTTGGTGTTATTAGTATATAATAATTCACAAAGCGTAGAATTAAACATGCTAGGTATTTATAAACCAACTCTACCATTAATTATGTTTATCTTGATTGCTCTATTATTAGGTTTGATTATTGGGCTACTTATTAATTTTAAGCAAAACTTAAAGCTCAAATCTGAAATAAAATCATTACACTCACAATTAAAAACTACATTAAAATAAGGTTGTTTTATGAATCTAATAGTTTTATGGTTACTTGTAACGCCTTTGTTTTTTGCTTTTGGTTGGATAGCTGGCAGAATTGATATGAAAACAGTAGTCAAAGATGCAAAGCGTTTACCCAAAAGGTTATATGATAGCATTGACTCATTGATTGAACATAAAACAGGTATTGCGTGTGACAATATTAGAGATGTTATAGAGCAGGAGCCTCAATTAACCGAATTACAGTTAAGTTTAGGAAAACTGTATCGTAATCGTGGCGAAAATGATCTTGCGATTAAACTACATAATAAGCTACTTAATTCACAATTTATCTTTTCTAATGATGAACGTGATTTAATTCGTTTAGAATTAGCGCGAGATTTTCAAAATGCTGGTTTAATTGATAGATCAGAATCTTTGTTATTAAAACTTCTTGATAGTGAGCTTTATTCAAATCGTGCACAAGAATTGTTATTAGATATATACCAGCAAGACAAAAATTGGTTATATGCAATTGAAACAGCAAAAAAACTCTCTAATTCAAACTATAATTTCCATACTGAATTGGCTCAGTTTAATTGTGAACTTGCACAAGAAGCATTAATTAAATCAGATAATGATAGTGTAATAAAATATATTACCCAAGCATTAGAAATCAATCGTAAATGTGTTCGAGCTAATATGCTACTTGGTGAATTATTTTTTAATCAAGAACAATATGAAAAGGCTATTGCAACATGGCAGTTAATAGAAAAACAAAATTATTTATATCTACCTAAAGTAGTTGATAAAATATTTGATGCTTATACCAGATTAAATAAAATCAAAGAAGGATTAACTTTAATTAAAGGCTATACCAAACTATATCCAAAACTTAATCTATGTGATTTTTTATATAGTAAATTATCAACTTATGATAATTTAGATAGTGCATTAGAATATTTACGTGATACAATACGTAATCAACCGACATCTAAAGTAGCGTCATTAATGATTGATAGCTATATATCTCGCGCTGATTTATCGCCAGAAATACGTCCAGATGCAGAATTAATTAAAAATATTTTAAGCAAATATCACGAACAACTAGCAAACTATCGCTGTGGAAGATGCAATTTTAAATCTAAAACATTTTTTTGGCAGTGTCCAGCTTGTTATGAATGGGAAAGCATTAATCCAAATTATGTAGAGTAACAAAAGATATCTAATCTTCGTCTTTCATTTTTGAATTTTCAAACTCTTCTTTAGTTGGTAAATAAACACTATAGTTGGATAATTTATCATAATTATAAATATCACGCCTAAATTGTACATAATTATCATCATCGACCCATGACGTAAAATATACTATATATAAATCAATTTGTTTAGATAAATTAACCCCAACAGTACTGGATTCGCTATTCCAATAAGTGTCCACTTTATCATTATCCCAACCTTTTTGACCATCTAGGAAAAAATTAGTCAACTTTTGTGGTTCAGCAACACGTATACAACCATGACTAAAATCACGACGATAAACATCAAAAACTTCTGTTTCATTTGAATCATGTAAATAGATACCACATTTATTTGCAAATAAAAATTTAACTTTACCTAAGGCATTACCATCACCAGGAATTTGACGATAGCGATACTGATTAAATTGTGCATCTGTTAAATGAGCCCAATCAATATTTTTTTCTGGTTCATTAACCTTAACATAATCTGAGCCAGATTTAATCAAGACTTCCATATTTTTACGCACTATATAATTAGGATCTTTTTTAAGAATTGGGAATATCTCTTCTAATGCAATTGAAGGCGGTATATTCCAATATGGATTTAAAACAATTTTATCAATCTTACTATTTAGCACACAGCTTGGGTGCTCCTTGCCTCCAACTGCTACATCCATTTTCATAACAGTCTTATTATTATTATAAATTTTTAATGAAAACTCAGGTAAATTTACCATAACGTATTCTTCAGGTAAACTTTCTGGCAATAAACGCATTTTATCTAAATTTAGCTGAATCTGCTTAATTCGTAACTTTAACGGAACATTCAGAGCTTTTAAAGTATCATCACTAACAATACCATCTTCATAGATACCATTGTTATATTGGTATAATAATACAGCATTTTTTACTTGATTATCAAATTTACCAACCTTATAATCAGTATCTAATTCACCGGTTAATGCTAATCTTTGTTGTAATAGCGCTACTGATTTTCCAGTAGAACCAAGCTGTAACACATCATTTTCTGGTATAACTGGCAAGTCAGTATTAAATAAAACTAGCTTTTGGTATTGTCTTAATTTATTACGTAGTTTAGCATAACCTAGATAAGTTGGTCTTAAACTGTTTACCACATTATTTAAATCTTCTTTTTGTATACCTTCTTTAAGTACATTTATTAAATTAATCTTTTCTTTAATATTAGTCCAATACGGATATAATTTGCTTTGATTAATCTGTCCATAATACATATCATGAGCATATGCAAAAAAAGCATCTGTTAATGTAGTATCTAAATAAACAGCATATTTAATTTTTGCCTTCATATCATCAGCATCGTTGGCATCTTTTATCTTATCCATTAATTCATTAATTATACTTAAATTATATTTTTTAGGATTAAGACCATCTTCATAAGCATATTTAATGATATTAAGTAACTCTTCCCCAAGACTATTTAGATTAGCTTTTTTATCTATCCATACCACTTGGTTTTTATTGTCTTTATAAAAATCTTTGACTAATTTATCATAATTACACTGAAAACGTGGTGCGCATACCAACCTAGATTTACTAAGATTTTGTGCTAATTCTTGATTCTCTTGTTCAAGAAATGATGTCGCCATGGCATAGCTTGTAATACATAACAAACCTAATACAGTAGTAATCTGTTTACGCTTGAATTTTATACTCATATATTTAATTTCATAATTTAGTAGTAGTACCCAAAAATAGTATTCAACTTTACTGTCAAATCTACTGAGCTTAGTATTATATCATAAATACAAAAAATATCACACAATAATAACAGCAATTCCCCAAATTAATAAATTTTGTGCCAATTTGGTATCAAATGCCAAAACACAATCATAATAATGCTAATCT
>DAHXMX010000060.1 GCA_027371515.1 Neisseriaceae bacterium | reverse complement strand
GATCTCTGAAAACATACATGCGTAAAAGCATCAATTTGTTGTTTAACACGTTCGATAATTTTAGGATGACAGTGTCCACTATTCATAACACCAATACCACCGCCAAAATCTATATAACGACGTCCTTCAATATCCCAAAGTTCAGCATTTTTTGCTTTTTGAATAAAAATTTGATTACCAATTCCAATACCACTTGGTACAGAATCTTGTAACCTTTGAAACCACTCTTTATTAGTTGAAGACATAGCCTAAACCTTTATAATTTTACAAATCAAATTAGTCTATTTGAATCCAAATAGTTTTTAACTCGCTATATTTATCCAAAGCATGTAGCGATTTATCACGACCATTACCTGATTGCTTAACACCACCAAATGGCACAGTTATATTATCACCATCATATTGATTAACATGCACTGTACCTGCCTGAAGTTTGCGAGCCACACGATGTACACGATTAATGTCATTACTCCAGATACCAGCTTGTAAACCAAATTCTGTAGAATTTGCTAATTTAATAGCCTCTTCTTCGGTTTTAAAGCGAATAACTGATAATACCGGACCAAAAATCTCCTCCTGTGCAATCTTCATATCCATAGTTACATGATCAAAAATAGCAGGTTCTAAATAATAACCACCACTTTCTTGATTAATTTGCTTACCACCAATTAAACATTTAGCGCCATCTTTATAGCCACTTTCAATATAAGATAGTATATGATTCATATGTTTTTCATCGACTACAGCACCAAGAACTTTATCTGCTGAAAACGGATCTCCAACTTTAAATTGTTTCGTTTTTTGAACTAATAACTGAATTAATTCATCAGCAATATCTTCAGATACTAACACTCGTGATGGCGCATTACATGATTGACCTTGATTATAAAACATTGAGCCACAAATACCACGCGCAATATTATCTAAATCATGATAATCATTAAAAACCAATACTGCAGATTTACCACCTAACTCATTATATACATGCTTTAAATTTGATTGACTTGAATAAGCCAATATTTTTTTACCAACAGCAACTGAACCAGTAAAACCTAATACACGTACTCTATCATGTAATGCTAAAGCTTCACCAGCCTCGTGCCCATAACCACATACTACATTAATAACTCCATCTGGTATTCCAGCTTCGCTAGCTAATTTAGCTAATTTAATTGCAGTTAAAGGAGAACGTTCTGAAGGTTTTACTACTACCGTATTACCCACAGCTAAAGCTGGAGCTAATTTCCACGCAGTCATAATTAATGGATAATTCCATGGTACTATTACACCAACCACACCAACTGGTTCACGTACAATATATGCAAAAGAGTTATTCGCAGTTGGCGCAACTTCTCCATATATTTTATCAATAGCTTCAGCATAATAGCGAAAACAATTAATCGTAGCATTAAGATCAACCGACAAGCTTTCTTGAACAGGTTTACCCATATCGATAGTTTCAAGTAATGCAAGCTCTTCTTTATTTTGCTCAATTATATTTGCAAAATTCAATAAAAGCTCCTTGCGTTTACTAGGCTGTAAATTAGACCATATTTGAAAAGCATTATCTGCAGCATCAACAGCACTATCAATATCTGATTTTTTACCACGTGCAAAATCTAATAACCAGCTACCATCTATTGGACTTTTTTTACTAATCGTACTGCCATCATGAGAATCACAAGACTTACCATTAATAAAATGTTGACCATTCAACTGTATATTTTTACGTAATTGATGCCAATTAATTAACATACAAACATCCTCTTATTTATAATTGTCTTGAATATATTTATAAGTATCATCCAAACTTTTTTTGATTTTTATAATTAATTCATCAATTAAAGATTCTGTTAATACCAATGGTGGTGCAATAATCATTCTAGTACCTACAGCACGCATTACCACATTATTTCTAAAACAAAATTCACGACAAATCATTCCAACACCAAATTCACTTGGAAAATGCTGTTTTTTAGTTTTATCTTGATATAATTCAAGACCAGCTACCATTCCAATTGATTTAGCATCTCCCACCATTGGGTGTTCATTTAAACTATCAAATGCTTTAGCAAAATATGGAATTATTTTATTCTGTAAATTTTCAATCAAGTTTAATTGTTTAAATTGATTTAATACTTCAATTCCAACAGCTGCAGCAACTGGATGTCCACTATAAGTAAAACCATGATTAAAATCTCCAGACTCTTGACTCACCAATACATCGGCAACACGTTTACCAACTAATACTCCACCCATAGGAATATAACCATTAGTTAAACCCTTTGCAATAATAATTAAATCCGGACGAATATTTATATGTGGATGTTGACAAGCAAACCAAGTTCCTAAACGACCAAAAGCACAAATTACTTCATCAGATACTAACAAAATATCATATTTATCACAAATTTCTTGAATACGTTTCCAATATCCTTTAGGTGGTATGATAACACCACCAGCACCCTGAACTGGCTCACCAATAAAAGCAGCTACATTATCTTGACCAAGCTGCAATATTTTTTCTTCTAACCAATTAGCTGCTCGTAATCCAAAATCTTCTTCGCTTTCACCTGGCTTGCCATGCTGTAATTGAAATGGTTGATCAATATGTACTATACCAGAAATTGGTAAATCACCTTGTTCATGCATATAGGTCATGCCACTTAATGAAGCACCACCAATTGTACTACCATGATAACCATTCCAACGACTAATAATAGTTTTTTTATTATGTTTACCTTTTAAATCCCAATAACGTCGTACCATTCTAATCATAGTATCATTAGCTTCTGAACCTGAATTAGTATAAAATATGCGCTCAAATCCTTCAGGTGTCACTTCTGATAATTTACTAGCTAAAGTCACAGCCGGTACATTCGTAGTATTAAAAAAACTATTATAAAATGGCAATATATTCAATTGGTTAGTTGCAGCTTCAATTAAAGATTTTTGATTATAACCAAGATTAACGCACCAAAGTCCGGACATACCGTCCAAAATCTTATTACCATCGCTATCACTAATATGACAACCATCAGCACCAACGATTACACGAGCTCCAATAGATTTTAATCCATATGTATCAGTAAATGGATGAAGATAATGATCATAGTCTAATTTTCTAATATGTTCTTTATTTACTTGCATATGTTTTCTCCTAAACATGTAATAATAAATGCTCACGTTCCCATGAGCTAATAATTCTCTTAAATTCGGAATATTCAGTTAATTTAACCGCTTGATAAATACCACAAAAGCGCTCACCTAATACTTCAATTAATTCTGGGCATTCAGCTAAATTATAAACAGCTTCATTTAAGCTCTCAGGAAGTTCATAATTACTATCATAAGCGTTGTTAAACTCTTCATTAGTTGGTTCAATTTGATTAATTATTCCTAAGTAACCACAAGCTAATGATGCAGCAAAAGCTACATATGGATTAGCATCAGAGCCAATTACTCGATTTTCAATACGACGATTAGCAGAATCAGATTTAGGAATTCTAAAACCAACTGTACGATTATCAGTACCCCACTTCACATTAATAGGAGCTGAGGTATGACGCACAATACGACGATATGAATTGACATATGGCGCAAAAAATGACATCGCTTGTGGTACATATTTTTGTAAACCACCAATATACCAATAAAACTCTTTAGATGGCGTACCATCTGGATTGCTAAATATATTTTGCTTAGTATTTTTATTGATAATGCTTTGATGTACATGCATTGCGCTACCTGGTTCCCATGCCATTGGTTTTGCCATAAATGTTGCATACATACCATGCTTAATAGCTACCTCACGTAAAGCACGCTTAAAATAAAACACCTTATCTGCCAGCTTTAATGGATTACCATGTAAAAAATTAACTTCCATTTGCCCAGCTCCAACTTCATGAATCAAAGTATCTAGATCTAGTCTCATTGCATCACAATAATTATATAAATCTTGAAATAACAAATCAAATTCATTTACTGCATCAATACTATAATGTTGACGAGCTGTCTCAGAACGACCTGACCTTCCAACTGGTGGACGAAGTGGAATATCCGGATCAATACTTTTTTCCACCAAATAAAATTCAATTTCTGGAGCAATAACAGGCTTCCAATCATGCTGTTCATATAATTTCATAATACGTTTTAAAATCGAACGTGGTGCATAATCAACTAGTGTACCATCATTAAAATAACAATCATGAATAACTTGAGCAACAGGTTCAGTCTCTGCCCACGGTACAAGTCTTAAAGTTGATATGTCTGGTCTTAAATGCATATCTTTATCAGTATCAGACAAAAATTTATTCATCACATTTGGATCAGGCCAATTACCAGTTACTGTTGCACAAATAACGCTTTCAGGCATACGCATTTCATGATCATGAGTAAACTTATCACGTGGCATAATTTTACCACGCGGAACACCTGTTAAATCTGGCACCAAACACTCTATTTCAGTAATACGGTTTTGATCAAGCCATTGATCCATTTGTTCTAATGTTGCAATCTTACTATCCATCAATCACTCCAAATTTTTATTTAATTTTTATTTAATTTATATTCATAACAAGCTCGTTCAAAGTCTTTTAAAATACTAATTGAACAAGCATCATTACTTGAATTCCACTCTATATGCCACTGTGTTGCCAATAAAAATTGCTTATCACTATCTAAGCTAAAAGCTTCAATTAACCCATCTGGTGAATATGCCTCAGGTACCAAAGAATCAGCTAAAACTTTAATTCCTTGGTCATGCAAACTATTAACTTGCCAAGAAAGTTTACCAAATAATTTATGTATTTTACCGCCATCTACAAAATTTATATTATGTTTTGGTCCATAGCGAATATCCAAATCATCTGTTTCAGGTTCTCGATGATCATTCAATTTATCTACTTGATGAACACTTTGATGTAACTTTCCACCTAATGCTACATTAATTTCTTGAAATCCACGACAAATACCTAATATCGGTATTTTACGTTTTATCGATTCTTTTATGATATTAATGGTCATATAATCGCGTTTCTCATCAAAAAAAGACTTTAAATTAGTAACATCTTCACCATAATATTTTGGATGAATATCTGACGCTGAACCAGTCAATAACAAACCATCAATTATATCTAACCAAACTTCCAATGGGCTATCTAAACCTAAAGGTGGTAATAACACAGGTGCTACTACCAAATTATCCATTAATGCTGTAACATATTTAGAAGTAACTAAAAATGAAGGATACCCTTCATATATTTTATTATCGACAGTTACACCAATTATTGGCACATTTTTCATAATTTATATTATCCTTGAGCATTTTTATTAATATTGGTAATTCTATCATTTATAAAGCTTTTATTATGATTATTTTATCTTGCTACGCACAATATTTAAAATATATATTTATCTTTAGCGCATTTAGCATAGCTATAACATGTCAGTAATTCCCCATAAAAATTAAAATATAGTAAAATCAATACTTGTATAGATGTAGT
>DAHXMX010000005.1 GCA_027371515.1 Neisseriaceae bacterium | reverse complement strand
TCCTGAAAGAGGGTTACCGGACGACGGACATCCGGGGAGACGGGACAAAAAAGATCGTGGGTACCCGAGAAATGGGAGAAAAAGTGTTTATAGAGTTGAAAAAAGTGCTGGAGAATAAATAAAATATATAAAATAAAAGGAGATACAAATGAATAGGAAAATATTTGATATAAAATACCCAATTATACAAGCCCCAATGGCTGGAGGAATATTAACAGCTGATTTTGTGGCTAAAGTTAGTAATCGTGGCTTATTGGGATTTATACCAGGCGGTTACTTAACTATTAATAAATTGGAAGAGTTTATAGTAACAGTGAAAAGTAGCCTTAGCGCTAAAAATTATTTATTTGGAGTGAACATATTTCTTGAAGGCGAGAGATATACTGAGGAAACTCTGGCAGTACCTGATAATTTTGAGGAAGTTGAAATAAGTATCGGATTAGATCATAAAGATATATTTATTACGCCTAAAACAATTCCAGAAAGCGATTATATCGAGCTATTCATTAAACACTCTGTTCCAATCGTTAGTTGTACTTTCGGTTTTTTTAGTCCGTATTCGATAAATAAACTAAAGGCTTCCGGAATAAAAATTATTGGAAATGCTACTAATCTTCAAGAATTTGAATACTGCTGCAATCATGGTGCAGACGCTGTAGTTTTACAAGGAAATGAAGCGGGTGGACATCAAGCAAGTTTCTTATCCAATGAAGTAAACCTTAATAAAACTCGTGATCTTATTTGTGAGGTAAGATTGATAAATAATAAAACCACGATAATTGCATCAGGAGGTATTTCATCTAATAATTACAAAGAATATCTTGCTATCGGAGCAGATTATATACAAATGGGAACAGCATTCATGATGACTACAGAAAGTAATCTTTCTTTATCGTGTAAAAATTTTATTATTTCAGCAAATAGTACTGAATTAACCAATAATATTACTGGTAAATGGGCTAGAGGAATTAAGAATAAATTATTTGCATTAACTCAAAATAAGCTATACTATGATTTCCCATATCAACATTATTTGACATCTGCTATTAGACAAGAAGCAAAAAAACAGGATAATCCAGAATACATCTCTCTTTGGGCTGGTCAAAACACTGATAACTATATTTTGCGTAATTTAGATAATTTAATAGAGGATTTGATTATTAGTGAATTGTAGAGGCAATTGTGATTTATGTTTTATTATAGAATGTTATATCCTAATTAGAATATCTTCTATGCTCTTTATTTTAGATACTGACATTCATTATGTAGCTGAATTTATATGACCAGAATAGATATCACACTATTTTATGAATTTATCCAGAATCACCATTAGAAACAAACCAAATCACACATAATGCATAAAATTGCTTCTTATATGGAGCAATTATCAATGCAAAATAACAAACCCAATAAATATGTCTTTAGCAATACTGGTGAAGTGCAAACGTACCAAGAGCAGGACGATGCTTTAATTGTTACAGCATTGCTATGTAAAGTTGGCACGTTTACCGATGCCAATGGCGTATCCGTTGCATTATCTAAAGAGCAACTGCAAGGCTTAGTCAATACTTATAACCTCGAAGTAGAAGCTGAATATAGCAAAATTCAGGCTAACAAAAAAGAACCCATCGGTCGTATATTCCTCGAAAAACTCCTGCGTAAAAAAACACCAGAACTATCACTTGATGAAGTAACGCTTGCACCAGTTACTACTGAGCATACATTGCATAATAGCTTTGTTGTAGGTAGAGTGCTTGGACGGCTTGAATTTAAAGAAATAACCGACACCTATGGCGAGATCTGGGGTAAGTTATTTATCAGCACCAAAGAGTATGTGGATAAAGTAAAAGGTGGTATTTTAAACCAAATCAGCATGGCATTTTATCCTGACAGTAATAAGCTAGAAGAGATTAGCTTCACTGTATACGGTGCTATTGATGGTGCGCAAATTATCAAGATGTCACAAAATGGTATTAAGCCCGATAAAACGATGCTGGCACAAACTATTGGTGAATTAAGCAAGAAACTATCTGCCATTAATAATGAGGTCACCGACATTGATACTAAATTATCCTCAATTAGAAATAAACGAAGTTTGGAACGCACTGTTCTGGGCTTGGTACAGTTCGGTAAGATTTACCCACGTGACCGTGATTTATTGGTAACCAATTTAGTTAATATGAGTTCGGATAATGACCGCAATATTTTACTTAGCACAATTAAATTATTACCCAATGCAGTTGACTTGCGGGTGTATAACAAAAATAAACAAGCCTTTAGGATGGAGGAATTAGTGATGTCCAAAGATAAAACCGTATTAGTGCAAACTGCTGAGGAAATATCCAATGCAGTACAGGAAAGCCTTAAATTATCAAAAAATAAAGAAGCTGAAGCTAATACTGCCGAACCTAAACCTGAAACCAAGTTATCCGAACCAGATACTGCCAGTGATCGACCTCATTTCACCAAAGAACATGCAGCAATTTTATGCGATATGCTTAAAAATGGCAAAAACAATGATGCAATTGATTATCTTAAAAAATTTACTGATGAAGCAATCGCTACTGAGGAAATCCAACAAACTGCACTAAGTGATAATAAGCCAACGGATAAACCTACTGATGAAAAACATCTCGAAGATGAAAAATCCAAAAAGGAAGATTTAAAACTAAGCGTTTTGTCTCAAATCTCAAAACTAACCGATATTTTACAAAAGTTACCTTAAGGAGGCATCAATGATACCAGCACCGCAAAATAAGGTTCAGCAACAGCAAACATATAGTAATTTATGGGCAACTGATCCATCATTAGCTTATTTTATTGATGTAGAGTTAGCACCAAGTACAAATACTGATGGATATAAACCAGGTTGTATTCTAGCACAATACACAGCAGGACAATACCAAGGTCAATGTGTTAATTATGATCCAAATGGTACCAGTGGGCAGAATGTGGCATTAACAATACTAACAGATCAATACTTAACCCCAGATGTACAAAAACTTGGCACTCAAGGTCAATCATTAGTGCAAACAGTAATGGGTGGAGCAACTTTCTATCAAAACCAGATTTACTTCAGCAAACAAGGTGGCACTGACAACATTGCACCAGCAATCGCACAAATTGGCGGTAAGATTGTCTTTGATAGAGTTGGTTTATTTGCAATTGGTACGTAGATTAATGCCTAATAACATCGTATTAGTTTTATGGAGCACAAAATGACAGTAGATCAAAAACTATTAACTACGGCACAAAAGATTGCCGATAAAGTTCGCTCACAGGTTGGCATTGTTGATATTGGGCAATTGCTTGAATTTGGCAAAGCTGAAATCAAGAAAACCGGTAGCTTAACTAAAAAAGTACAATTTTCAACTGATAGCACTATTAGTGTTGGTCAGTATGGAGTTGTAATCGATAATATCCGTCGTGATTATGGTTCAACTGAAGATTCAACCTTTAGCTTGGATGAATACTTTCCTGAACGATTTAGCAATATGCCATATATTGTCAACTCAATCTTGGAAGGCAATACTGGACTCTTACCAGCAAGAGCCTTGGGTCAACCAATCCCACAAGTTAAGAAACTAAACATTAAGTCCACTACATTTAGCGCTGCTGGATATGCTGGTAGCATGTCATTTGGTGAACTAGATATGTTCTTACGTAATTTAAGCTCGCAAGATATATCTGAGAATGGCTTGGATACTTACCTAATCTACAACGAATTAAGACTATTAACTCAACTTTATTCACGTAAAAAGCTACTGACTGCTCAAGCTGCAACACTTGGGCAAATTGAATATGAAGCCGATGGTCAGTTTGATTTCCAGGCTAACTATGGCATACCCGCAGAGAATATTGTGCATCCAATATCTGGCAATTGGTTAAATCCAAACAATACCATAAATCAAAATGCCATGCCGTTTCAGGATTTATCCTATATTTTAGATAGATATCTACCGTTTTACAAATTCAGAAGTAGCTACATGCGTGGTGGCAAATTAATTATGAACCCAACTACTGCCGATGGTTTCTTGAACAACATCAATAACAATGAATGGGCAAGAAATATCTTCGGCAATGCTGCAATCTTTAAACGTGCCACTATGGATATGTGGTTACAGCATATGTATCCATCAGGAAATCTACAAGCAGTTATTGAAGATGACATGTATATCGATGATTTAGGAGTCAGTAGGTACACTATTCCTGATGGCCGCATATTAATTGGGTTTGATACAGCTTCGCATGGTGGCTCATTGGGTGAATTTGTATTTATTCCAGCAGCACAAAAAGGTGGACTACTTAATGCACAACCTGGAGTATATACATTGCTTGAGGATTGTTCAGTGCCAGGTAGTCGTGGTGGAGTTGGTAACCCATTTGTCAATATTATTGCTGGTTTCAATGGCTTACCACGCATTGCTAACCCGAATAACATCTTGATTATCGATGTTTTAGCAACTAATGATTCAACAAATGCTGATAAATTATCAAACAATTCATCTAACAAGGAGCAAGCAAATGACAGAGAGCCTACAAACAAAGAATCCTCAGAACAACCAAAACTCAAAGGTACGCGTACGTCTTAATATGACAAGCGCAATACCCAGTAAAAGTTTAACTACCGACCCAGTAATTCACCAAGCTGATGAAATTGTAGAAATAGAAGCAGAATTAGCTCAAAAATGGACAACTGAAGCATATCGTAGATGTCCAACCAAAATGTGTGAGCGCAAAGGCGGTGATTTTTTGAAACCGGAGTATATGACACGTGCAAGCTATGTATGAGAAAACATAGAGTCAATTCATGCCAGCCAATTATTTACAACCACGCTATCTAACCATTGATGATGTGAAACCATATCTTGAAGGCAAAGTTACTTTCGCAGCTGGTATTAATCAAGGCTTACCGGATGATTTATTTGGTGAACTAATTGCTTTTGGTGAAAGTGCACTAGAGCATGATTTTTCGCCATATTTTAAGATTCCATTGCAAACAACTAACGGTGGCAGTTGGCTGGAATTACCAGAAGCTACCATAGCAATAATTAAAAAATGCCTTATTAATCGAGCATGCCTGCAAACACTACGCCAAGCATTTGGTAGCAATACCAATGTCAGAGGTGATACCTACGAAACCAATTATGAAACTGAATATGCTGCACTAAAGGGCACACTTTTTCAGCAAAAACCTAATGGAGTATTTTTGTTTCCACCAGCGGCAGGGTTAGCTTTAGCAAACAACGGAATTAATTATAACAATGTATTGCCTGGTGGCAGGAATGTACCTCTTGGTGGCACATGTACTACAAATGCATTGAGTTATGCAAATACTAGACTAAATAATCCTGGTCGCTCTTTCTGGTATTACTATGTCAACAAATAATGCAAGCGCAAAAGCAGCAATTAAACAAGCTGTTATTGATGCAGTAAATGATAGCAAAGATGAGATTATTAGCCAAATAACTGACCAAAAGCGCACCATGTTTGATGATAATTCACATGCTTGGTCACCACTACTACCGCAAACAATAGCTCGTAAAAAACGAGAGAAAGACTTGTTCAGATCACCTGAGAGCATCAATATCCGCAAAGGTGGTTTATTTAAGGCTTTTACTAATACAGGTAGTTATAAGGCAGTAAAAAATAACGAGCAGATTGATTTTGATATTGAGTTAGATGTTGGGTTGCAGGCTAAAACCAATGTGGTAGCTTCGCATGGACGTGATGTAGTTAATGTAACCCAAGCTGAACTAAACCAGATAACTGACACTTTAGCAAACGTTATTGCTAAAACCATAAATCATAAGGTAAAAACATGAGTGACCGCATTGATAAAGCCACCTACAGCTTATATTGCAATTTACCATCGCAATTATTGGTGCAATCAGTGGTAAATTATTTTAATAGCCCACTATTTGGTAAATTTGGGCAGTTATTTGGTAGTAACGTGTTTTCTTATCGGCGTGATGATACCGAAGAACGAGTATTGCCATCACTTAACGTTTACTCACTTGGATTTGAAACCACAGGTGATTTAGCTTATTTACTAGGTAATTTGCGCCTAGAATTTAACCTACCAGTAAAACTCATTCGGGATCGGCAAACTGAGGCTGGGGTCGTAATTGGCGAAAGCATGTTTTTACTCACTCGTAACCCACAGTGGCTAATGAGTATTATGGAAACCGTGCCAGCACTTAAAGAACTTGGCACAAGATTATCAGCTAATTACGAACCATTGTACCCGCACGATAAAGATAGCCTGATGTTCTTTGTAACTATGAATTACAAAGTTGATATTGCCTGTTATTTTGATTATCTAAATGACAATGGACTTGATGTATCCGATCCATGCAAAGTTGCTGATATTGTTAAGGTCTATGATTTGGATATTCCTCTACAGCAACCTAATTCATCACAGAGTTAATCCAGTTTAAATAATCAGATGAGCCTTGTGTAATATCAATAGCGATTATTTCTGGTACTTCGTATTTATGCAATGCTTTGATTTCTTGTTCCAGCTCTGTATATTTATCAGCATTGGTTTTAATTAGTAGCGTGTACTCTTCTGCTTCCTCAATGTTATCCTGCCAAGAATAAATAGAATGGCACTTTGAGTTTATATTTACACAGGCACATAGTTTTTTGGCAACTAAATCACATGCCATTGCTTTGGCATCATCAAGATTTGACATATTTGTCATCACTAAAATTTCTTGCATAATATTTATCAGTCAAAAATCATTTTTTATCTAGTAAAACTTTTATTTGTTTACAAACCATCTCTGGTTTAGTTAATTGAATAAAATGACCTGCGTCTACAGTGATTATTTTGCTTTTAGAGTTATTATTTAGCCATTGTTTTTGGCTACTATACCAATCCTCCTGCAATGGTTTATCTTTTTCCATTTGGGTGGATGAAATGATTATAATAGGTATATTTGCTTTTATGCCACCTAAAGATGCAACTTGTTGTTTAGCTTTTTGAAATCCTATTAATTGATAAGTAACCTCTGCCCTTTGACCACCAATTTTTTGATATACGGCTGATGATGGATTTGTCTTAGCCATTTCAATCGCCGATTCATAATCATTAATTAACTTGTCATTAAAATTAAATTCCTTAGGAACTGGATCAACAAGCAGAATTGCTTTAATGAGTTTCGGTTTTTTTAACGCAAAATACCCAGCATAGATGCTTCCATATGAATGAGCAACAATTATATATGGAGGTTTAATATTTTGCTTACTAAGTAGAGTAGATAATTTATCGCTAATAAACTTTCCAGTGATTGGATTATCGCTAGATACTCTTAGGTCAGGGGGGCTTTTCCCCAGACCATTTCTATCATACAAAAAGACTGAACCAATTTTTTTCACACAATTAAAAAATACTTGATTTTGCTTCCATTCATTAATGCTTGTTCCACTACCATTTTCAAAGATTATTGTGCCATTAAAATCAGGTTTAGGATTCGGATAATATTCAGAATATAAACTCACATTACTCTCAACTCTTGTGAAGGTGCCAATAGCAAAAGCATTATTAAAAATAAACAAAGTGATATAAAGGTAGTATTTCATAAATTATCTTAATAAAAATAGGTTATCAAGGGCCTAATTATGTGTCATATCTAATGGTATAATCCATTCATCGAATTCTTCACCTGTCAATAGCCCAAGTTTCATTGCAGTTTCACGTAAAGTTGCACCATCATGATGTGCAATTTTTGCAATTTTAGCAGCAGCATCATAACCAATATGGCGATTTAACGCTGTAACTAACATCAGGTTTTTATCTAAATTAGCCTGTATCACTGGTAAATTTGGCTCAATTCCTTTAGCACAATGTTCATTAAATGCATGACACGAATCAGATAATAACTCAATACTTTCTAAAACATTATGTACCATAACAGGTTTATAAACATTTAACTGAAAATTACCTTGACTACCTGCAAATGCAACAGTTGCATCATTCCCAAATACTTGTGCACAAACCATAGTTAATGCTTCACATTGTGTTGGATTAACTTTACCAGGCATAATGGATGAACCAGGTTCATTTTCGGGAATAGTGATTTCACCTATCCCACAGCGAGGTCCGCTTGCAAGCCATCTAACATCATTAGCTATTTTCATAAGAGCAACAGCCAATGTACGAATAGCTGCAGAAGTATTAACTAATGCATCATGCGCTGATAATGAAAAGAACTTATTATTTGATGATACAAATGGGTAACCAGTAATTTCGGCAATATTTTTAGCACATTCTGTGCCAAATTGTGAATGTGCATTAAGCCCTGTACCGACAGCAGTACCGCCAATCGCCAAATCATATAGACCTGTCATATTTTGTTTTATAACTGATACAGCATAATCAATCTGCACAACCCAACTACTGACCTCTTGACCTAATGTAATTGGTGTTGCGTCTTGTAAATGTGTACGACCTGTTTTAACAATCGTTGCAAACTCTTCTGATTTGTCATGTAATGTTTTACGTAACTTTTCTACATTAGGGAATAATTTCTCAAATAACTCAGAAACTACTGCGATATACATAGCGGTTGGAAAAGTATCATTTGATGATTGACCACGATTTACATGGTCGTTTGGATGGATAGGTTTCTTACTTCCTATTATCCCACCAGTCATCTCAATTGCTCGGTTAGAAATAACTTCATTGCAATTCATATTTGACTGCGTACCTGAGCCAGTTTGGAATACGACTAAAGGGAAATGTTCGTTTAGTTTGCCCGCGATTACTTCATCGGCGGCCGCAATGATTGGTTTAGCTATAGCTTCTGGTAACTCACCTAGTTTATAATTAGCAATAGCTGCGGATTTTTTCAAAATTCCCATTGCTTTAATAATCGGAAATTGCCATTGAAATCTATCACGGCCAATAGGAAAATTCATAATCGAGCGTTCAGTTTGAGCTCCCCAATACATATCACTATTAACTTCAATTTGACCCATAGAATCCGTTTCAATTCTCATTTTTCTTCCTTTATAAATAAATTTAAAAATAAACCAAATGCTTGAATAAAAATAACAAAATACCATATAAATAGAAATTTCCCTGTGATATCGTATAATAACCCCATAAATGGTGGTACAATAGATACTATTATTTTATTTGTAGTCATAATTATTCCTAATGATTTTCCAGTGCAATATTTAGGCGATTTATTTAATACATAAGAAATCCATAAGCTATACCATCCCATCGAAAAAAAACCTAAAAAACACATTAAAATTTTGGTGTTGGCCATTTCCCAAGAGAAATGCAATTTAACCTTACATAAAAAAGGTCATTGCTGACCATAAGATTATTTTACACCAAAATTCACACTTTACAGTATTCTTTTAGTGAATTTTTAACTTTCAATATCCATTTTAGTTCAAAGTTAATTACAGGTAGACATGCAGCAGCGCAACCATCGTAAAATGGCCGCCAGACTTGAATTAATTTTCAATTAATTCAACAAGTGGTGGTCTACCAAAATATTAGACTAAGCAGCTTGTAAATATTCTAAAAATACTTCATTTGGCGTTTTATATCCCAACGAGGCTCGACCTCTCGTATTTAGAATATGTTCTACCTTAGCTATATCTTCGTCGCTCACATTGTTGAAGTCAGTACCTTTAGGGAAAAATCTACGAATTAAACCATTCGTGTGCTCATTTAAACCACGCTCCCATGAGCTATAAGGATTTGCAAAGTAAAAGTCTGCTCCAGTAATCTCAGAAATTTTAGCGTGATTAGTAAACTCTGTGCCATTATCAGAAGTTAGTGTTTTAAATTCATAAAATGTTGTAGCAACAACGTTTTCGAATGCAGCCACGACAGTATCTGCTTTTTTATTTAGTAATTTTCTAATAAATACGCCTTTATGTGCCTTATCTACTCCGGTTAGTAAAAATGACTCCTGATCCTTACCAAAAATAGTATCCAGTTCAAAATGGCCAGGCTCTGTTTTTGCATCTGCAATAGCCGGTCGATTTTCAATACCTACTCGTCCAGGTATCTTTGAGGATGAGGCGTCAGACTTAGGTCTATAAGGCTTTCCTCCGTGAGGTAAATATGTATAAAGCTTACCACCATTTATGCGGTCAGCTTTTATAAAGCGATAAATAGTGTTCTTGCTTACCTGAGTCCCATCAATCATCTTCAAGCGTTTACTGATTACATCTGGAGATGAACCAAGTTTGAGCAGTTCGATAATTTTAGCTTCTACTTCTTCTGTGATGTTTTTAAATGCTTCTCTTGGTTTTGATTTTATTCGTCGCTCTGCAAGCATATTATTGGCTAGCAAATGATTATATATACCTTTGAATGACGGATCCGTATTACGAGTAATTTCGCGTCCTACTGAAGTAGGATGAAAATCTAATATCCTTGCAATTTCAGCTTTTACGACTCCGGCGTCTCGTAGCTTATTGATAGTGTACCTATCATTTGGGGTGAACTGTTTGTGAGACATACAATACTTACCTATAAAAAAACCAGTCTGGAATTTTAATTTATTCCAGAATGGCTTGTTAGTAATTATTGCATTTCAAATGGGAAAGGGCCAATTACTTCGATTAATTTATAGTTAAATTATGATAATTCTGCTCAAAGTTTGGAATTTGGGCAGAATTTAAAATAAACTCCGCTAAGTTATTGTCTATATTGATATTCATTCCTATTAATCACTTATTGTTAATTGTTTATAACTTTTATAGTTTACAACAAAATATTTCAAATTAATTGACATTAAATATAAATAATGCTACAATCAGTATTAATTAAATGTTAAGGATTAATATTGTGAGTAGTAATATTTATATTAGTAAAGTAGCGATTTTAGGTTCTGGTGTTATGGGTGCTCAAATAGCAGCACATTTTGCTAATGCTAGAATTCCAGTGGTGCTTTTCGATCTGAAATCTAAAGACAAAGACCCATGTCAAATTGTAAACAATTCAATTGCTAAACTTCCAAAAATGAATCCAAAACCTCTAGCATCGGTTAATTTTTTATCTTATATTACACCTGCTAATTATGATGATAATTTAGAATTGCTTAAAGACTGTGATTTGATTATTGAAGCAATTGCAGAGCGTCTTGATTGGAAAGAACAGTTATATAATAAAATTAAATCTCATATCAGTAAAAATGTTATTTTTGCAAGTAATACTTCTGGGTTAAGTATTAATACTTTAGCTAAAACTATGCCTGATTATTTAAGATCAAGATTTTGTGGTATTCATTTTTTTAATCCTCCACGTTATATGTCGTTAGTTGAACTTATTCCTGCTAAAGAAACTAATTCTGATATATTAGATCAATTAGAAGAATTTTTAGTAACTTATTTAGGCAAGAATGTGATTCGTGCTTATGATACGCCTAATTTTATTGCTAATCGCCTAGGTGTGTTTTCTATGTTAGTTACTTGTATTCATGCTAAAAATTATGATATACCATTAGAAGTGGTTGACAAAATAACTGGTAAAGAGCTTGGAAGGGCTAAAAGTGCTACCTTTAGAACTGCTGATGTGGTTGGCTTAGATACATTTTTGCATGTGCTAGATACAATGATAAATGGTTGTCATGATGGTTTTGAATGTTATTATGTCAAACCAGATTGGATTAATGCTCTAGTTGAAAAAGGGGCATTGGGCTCTAAAACTAAAGCAGGTATCTATATAAAAGACAAAGATGGTACAAAAGTATTTGATTTAAAAACAAATAATTATCGTTTGGCTGATAAAGAGCCGAGTACTGAAATAAAAGAAATATTAGCTAATCGCTCTTGGAGTAAACGTTTTGAATTAATTAAAAATAGTAATGCTCCTGAAGCAAAATTTTTATGGGCATGTTTCCGTGATACTTTTGCTTATGCTGGAGTATTATTGGGTGAAATTGCGGATAGTCCAAGAGCCATGGATCAGGCTTTACGTTTTGGTTTTGGTTGGAAAGAAGGTTTATTTGAAATTTGGCAACAGGCTGGATTTAGTAAAATATTAAAATGGATTGATGAAGATATTAAATCATCTAAGTGTGACTATAACATTCAATTGCCGCAATATTTATTTAATAATCCTGATGGTTTATATAAAGATAATCAATATTATGATATTAAGACTGATAAATTCGTAACTCGTCATCAATTGCCAGTTTATAAAAGACAATTATATCCAGAGTTAGTATTGAATGAAAAACCAGATATAGTACAAAATATTGTTTATGAAAATGATGGTGTTAAATTGTGGCATAGTGGTGATGATATAGGTATCATCACCTTTAAATCCAAGATGTGCTCTATTGGCATGGATGTTTTAAATGGACTTGATAACGCTATTAGTATTGCTGAAGATAAATTTAAAGCAATGGTGATTTGGCAAGAGCAAGATATATTTTCAGTTGGTGCTAATTTAGAAGAGTTTGGTTCTTCTATTATGACGAATGGTAAAAAGGCTGTTGACAATATTATTACCAAAGGTCATAATATAATTTCTAAAAAATTACGTTACTCTAAAATACCAGTTGTGGCCGCAGTAAAGGGTTATGCTTTTGGTGGTGGATGTGAAATCATGCTACATTGTGACGCTGTTGTTGCCTCTCTTGAATCATATATTGGTTTAGTTGAAGCTGGTGTTGGTTTGTTACCTGGTTGGGGTGGTTCTACTGAAATGGCATATCGAGCATCTTTAGCAATTGATAGTTGGCGTGATTTTGAAATGCGTTATAAAAATTTAGCTTTAGCTAAAGTTGCAACTTCTGCTTATGAAGCTTTAGAAATGGGATTTTTAAGACAGACAGACACTATAATTATGAATAGTCGTGAATTATTGTATGTTGCTAAAAATAAAGCACGTTTTATAGCGGAATCAGGATATAGACCACCGGTTATGCCTAAATTTAAGGTATTTGGAGAACAAGGTATTGCAACTATTAATGGGTTACTGGTTAATATGATAGCTGGAAAACAAATATCTGAGCATGATTATCATATTGCTAAAAATATAGCATATGTAATGTGTGGAGGGGATGTGGAAAAAAATTCAATAGTTAGTCAAGATTGGGTGTTAAATATTGAGAAAAATAAATTTGCAGAGTTAGCATTGTCACAAAAAACAGCCGATAGAATAAAATATATGCTAGAAAATGGTAAACCACTTAGAAATTAATTAAACGGGGTAATAAATAATGAGTAATAATGCACCAGTGTATGTTATTGCAGCAAAAAGAACTGCTGTTACTAAAGCAAATAAAGGTGGTTTTAGTAAAACAAGACCAGATGAGCTATTAGCAAGAATATTAAAAGATGTAGTTGTCAAATCACGAGTTAATCCTGAAGATATTGGAGACGTTGTTATTGGTTGTGCTTTTCCAGAAGCTGAGCAAGGGCAGAATGTAGCTCGTATTGCTAGTCTTTTGGCTGGACTACCGGATACTATTCCTGGAATTACTATTAATCGTTATTGTAGTTCTGGACTTAATTCAATAGCAATTGCTGCTAATGCAATTCAATCAGGTCAAATGGATGTAGCAATTGCAGGTGGTGTTGAGAGTATGAGTTTAATTCCTATGGGTGGTAATGATTGGAGTGTGAGTCCAGAAGTTTTTAATCATGATGAGAATATTGCTATAGCATATGGTATGGGAATTACTGCTGAAAATGTGGCCGTAGATTGGAATATTAGCCGTATAGATCAAGATGAATTTGCTCTTAATAGTCATAAAAAAGCAATTCATGCGATTAGTAATGGATATTATAAAGAGGAAATATTACCTATAGAAGTAGTTCATCATATTCCAAATGAGCTAACCGGTACCATTGATAAGATTACTAAAATTATTGATACAGATGAAGGTGCGCGTGCTGATACTACATTAGAAGCGTTAGCTAAACTTAAGCCGGCTTTTTCTATGAAAGGTAGTGTTACGGCTGGAAATAGTTCGCAGATGTCTGATGGAGCAGCTGCTTTGGTACTAGTTAGTGAAAGCTATCTAAAGTTACATAATTTAACGCCTATTGGTCGTTTTTTAGGTTTTTCAGTATGTGGTGTACCACCTAGAATTATGGGAATTGGACCAGTAAAAGCAATACCTAAAGTATTAAACCAAGTAGCTCTTGATATTAAAGATATTGATTGGATTGAATTAAATGAGGCATTTGCATCTCAAGGTTTAGCTGTTATTCGTGATTTAGGATTAAATCCAGATATTGTTAATCCATGTGGCGGTGCAATAGCACTTGGACATCCATTAGGTGCAACTGGAGCTATACTTAGTACTAAATTATTACATGGACTAAGAAGAACTAATAAAAAATATGGCATTGTAACTATGTGCATTGGTACTGGTATGGGTGCTGCTGGTGTTTTTGAAGCATTATAAGTATTAATATATTAGAAAGCTAAGGTGAGCTAAAATGGAAAAACTGTGGTTAGACAAATATCCAGAAGGTGTTCCGTACACAATAAATACTCAAGGTACTACTTTGAATAATATGTTTGACGAGATTTGTAATCGTTATCCAAATAATAGAGCTATTACTTGTGATGATGAAACTTTTACATTTAAGCAAATTCAGACCTATGTAAATAATTTAGCTAATTCATTACAGCAATTAGGTATTAAAAAAGGTGATCGTGTTGCCATTGTTGTGCCTAATATAGCTCAGTATCCAATTTCTGTTTTTGCTATTTTGCAAATTGGAGCAATAGTCGTAAATATTAATCCTTTATATACAGATTTTGAGATTGATTATTTATTAGAAAATTCAGGAGCAAAAACGGTTATTATATTAGATATGATGGCAAATAAATTAAATAACTTATACGCTAAGCATAAATTAAAAAATGTGATTGTGACTAAAGTAGGTGATTTATACCCATTTATCAAACGCAATATATTTAAATTTGCAATTAAGTATATTAAGAAATCAAATGTAAGTTATACCTATAATGCGCTTGATTTTCGTGAATTAGTTATTAAAAATGCTAAGCCAATAAAAGTAGATGTAAATCAAGAGGATATCGCTTTTATTCAATATACTGGTGCAACAACAGGTCTTCCTAAAGGGGCAGTATTATTACATAAAAGCGTTGTATCAAATGTTTATCAAATAACTGCTTGGTTAAAACCACAAATTCCAAGTTTAAATAAACATGTTGTTATTTGTGCATTACCGCTGTATCATATATTTTCATTAACAGCTAATTTATTTACTTTCTTTTTAAATGGTAGTGAAAATATAATGGTCCCTAATCCACGTGATGTTAAAAGTTTAGTGGCTATATTGAAAAAATATCCATTTACGGTATTTAATGCGCTTGATACATTATATAACCATTTATTAAATGATGATGAATTTTTGAATATGAAATTTCCATATTTTAAATATAGTGTTGCAGGTGGAATGCCGATTCGTGAAGTAGTGGCTAAAAAATGGTTTGAATTAACTAATGTTATGCCAAGTAATTGTTATGGACTTAGTGAAGCTTCACCAGCTGTTACTATGAGCATGGCTAATAATGAGTTTACCGGCTCTATTGGGTATCCTATATCATCAACTGAGGTTGAAATTAGAGATATTAATACTGGTAAAAAATTACCACCAAAAGAGATAGGCTCGTTATGGATTCGTGGGCCGCAATTAATGAGAGAGTATTGGAATAATCCAAAACAAACTGCTGATGTTATGGATAGTGATGGATGGTTTAATACTCGTGATTTATGCTATATTAATGATGACGGTCAATTATTTTTAACAGGACGTCAAAGTGAGTTGATTATTGTATCAGGATTTAATGTATATCCTGTTGAAGTTGAGCATGCTTTTGATGATTTACCTGGCATAAAAGAAGTGGCAGTAATTGGGGTTAAAGATGATTTAACTGGTGAGCAGGTAGTTGCATATATTGTAGTTAAAGATGGTTATAATTTAACTGAAGCGCAAGTGCGTGAACATTGTCAAAAGAAATTAGCTAGGTATAAAATCCCAAAACATATCTACTTTGAGCAAGAGTTACCAAAAACTTTAGTAGGTAAAATTGATAAAAATGAGTTAAAAAAACATCATCAGTAGCTGTATGTTATTTATAAAGGTGCATAAAAATGACAACAACTTTTTTTATATTATTTTTTATAATTACTTGTGTAATTATTTATTTTAAACCGAAGTTAACATTATTTAGTGGTATCGCATTGGTTTATCTGTTTCTGGGATTTTATTTTCAGAAAAATTTAAATATTAATCTTGCTTTATTAATTATATTAGCTATCTTAGTTATTCCATTAATAATAATAACTAATATTTTCCCTTTAAGAAGGCGCATTACAAAGAAAATTTATAATAAAGCTAAGTTGTTGTTGCCACCTATATCGGATACTGAGAAATTAGCTCTTGATGCTGGGGATACATGGTATGAGAAAGAAATATTTCAAGGTAATCCAAATTTTAACAATTTGCATGCTTTACAAAAGTTTAGTTTATCTAGTGAAGAGCAGTCTTTTTTAAATAATGAAACCAATCAATTATGTGCGATGATTGATGAATGGAAAATTACGCATGTAGATCGTGATTTACCAATTGAGGTATGGAATTTTATTCGTGAGAAAGGATTTTTTGGTTTAGTTATTAGCAAAGAATATGGCGGAAAAGCTTTTTCAGCTGCCGCTCATTCTGAAGTGGTAATGAAAATTGCTACGAAAAGTGTTTCTGTTGCTGTAACTGTAATGGTGCCAAATTCATTAGGGCCAGGTGAGTTATTACATCATTATGGAACTCCTGAACAAAAAAAATATTATTTACCAAGGCTTGCTCATGGTGTTGAAATACCATGTTTTGCATTAACTGGGCCAACTGCTGGATCTGATGCAACATCTATACCTGATAAAGGTATAGTGTGTATGGGGGAATATAATGGAGAGAATGTACTTGGAATTAGATTACAAAATGTTAATAAAAGGTATATTACATTAGCGCCAGTTGCAACTTTAGTTGGGTTGGCATTTAAGTTATATGATCCAGATAAGTTGTTAAAAGGTAATGGTCATGAAGGTATTACTTGTGCACTATTGCCACATGATCATCCTGGTCTTGAAATTGGTAATCGTTTGTATCCATTGAATATGGCATTTATGAATGGAACGATTAGAATAACTGATGCATTTATTCCTATTGATTGGATTATTGGTGGTCAATCAATGGCAGGAGAAGGCTGGAGGATGCTAGTTGAATGCTTATCTATCGGTCGGTCAATATCATTACCTGCTTGTGGTACAGCTAATGCATTATTATCAACGGTAACAACTTCAGCATATTCGTCAGTTCGTGAACAATTTAAAACTCCTATTGGGCATTTTGAGGGCATAGAGGATGTAATGTCTAAAATGGGTGGATTGACCTATATGATGAATGCAACTCGTCAATTTACTGTGGCTGCTGTAGATGCTGGTATTAAACCAGCTGTAGCATCTGCAATAGCTAAATATCATTTAACTGAAAATGGACGTATAGTGCTTAATCATGCTATGGATGTTCACGCTGGTCGTGCTATTATAATAGGTCCAAATAATTATTTAGCACGTGCATATGAAGGTACTCCTGTTGGAATTACTGTTGAAGGTGCAAATATCATGACGCGTAATTTGTTAATTTATGGTCAAGGTATGATGCAGTGTCATCCTTATTTACGTAATATTTATGAATCATTAGCTAATAAAGATGGGATAATTGCATTTGATAAAGCTGTATTTGGCTATGCTGGATTTTTCATGAAGAATAAATTACGGGCAATAGTTAATGGTTTTACTTGTGGTAAATTAAATAAAGGTTATAAATCAGTATTTAAACATTATTATAAAGATATTAGTCGTTTATCAAGTGCTTTGGCGTTTATATCTGATATTGCTGTTATTTTTTTGAATGGTAGTTTAAAACGGCGCGAAAGAATATCTGCACGTCTTGGAGATGCACTGAGTTACTTATATATGGACCAAACTCATCAAC
>DAHXMX010000059.1 GCA_027371515.1 Neisseriaceae bacterium | reverse complement strand
ACCTGCGAAAAATAGTTTTTACTACATCTATACAAGTATTGATTTTACTATATTTTAATTTTTATGGGGAATTACTGATAACTCGGCGATTTTTTACGTAAAATTAAAAACATGATTTGGATTATATATGTTATCATAACGCCTTAATAACCTTAATAATTTTATGGTAATATAATATGACAACAAAAATATTAAACGATTATCGCCTAAAATGGAACAATCTAGAATTAGTACCATTAGTGGTTGGTGGTATGGGTGTAGAAATTTCGACTGCTGAATTAGCGCTTGAAATTGCTAGATTAGGTGGCATTGGGCATATTTCTGATGCTTTAATTACAGATATTAGCGATCGTAAATTTAAAACTCAATTCGTGAATAAGAAAAAAAATCTTTATAAAGATAATATCAATAATTTAGATAAAAGCAATGTCCAATTTGATATAGATGATATATATCAAGCTACACATTTATATGTTAAAGATGTTATGACTAAAAAAAATCCCAATGGCATGGTATTCATTAATTGCATGGAAAAGCTTACCATGAATAATGGCCGAGATACATTAAGTAGCCGTTTAAATGCTGCTATGGATGCTGGTATTGATGGTATAACATTAAGTGCTGGACTACATTTAAATAGTATTAACTTAATTCATAATAATCCGCGCTTCAATGAAATCAAACTTGGTATAGTTGTTTCATCTAGTCGTGCACTTAATCTATTTATTCAAAAAGCTAAGCGTTATAATCGCATACCTGATTTTGTTGTAATTGAAGGCCCATTAGCAGGTGGACATCTTGGCTTTAGTATTGATTCATGGCAAAATAGCAATTTGGAAGATATTTTTTACGAAGTTAAAGAGTACTGCGCTAATAATAACATCAATACCAAGCTAATTGTAGCTGGTGGTATATTTACCGGTCAGGATGCTGTCCATTACCTAGAGCGTGGAGCTGCTGCAGTACAGGTGGCTACTAGATTTACCATTGCCAAAGAATGTGGCTTACCATATAAAGTAAAACAAAAATATATCCAAGCAACCATTGATGATATCGAAGTCAATCTAACCTCTCCAACTGGGTATCCTATGCGTATGCTAAAAAATTCACCATCAATTGGTGGAAGAATGAAACCTAATTGTGAAAATTTAGGTTACTTACTAGACCGTGGTAAATGTGCTTATATTGAAGAATATGAAAAAGCTAAACATGAATACGAGACGCAACAAATTCCATTTATAGTGAAAAATAAAACTTGTCTATGCACTCAAATGCAATTATTTCAATGTTACACTTGTGGGCATTACACATATCGCCTAAAAGATACCACACATCAACTAGAAGATGGCAGTTATTATATACCAAGTGCTGAAGAAATCTTTAATGATTATTTATTTGGAGTCAATTAAAATATGTATTAAATATTAATATCTGCAAATCAATAGAGTTTTTTCATAGCTCATTATTTTATTTTTAGAAAAGCGGTCTAATGATTAAGAAGAATTTTTCAAAATATTAATTTGTGTTAAAATACCAGCATGCGAAATTTTTATTCTTGGAACATAAATGACTAAAAAATTATATATTAAAACATTTGGCTGCCAAATGAATGAATATGACTCAGATAAAATGGCTGATATTCTAAAACAGTTTGATGGCTATGAAAAAACTGAAACTCCAGATGATGCGGACGTGATACTGTTTAATACATGTTCAGTAAGAGAGAAAGCTCAAGAAAAAGTATTCTCCGATCTTGGAAGAGTACGCAAATTAAAAACTAAAAATCCAAATATTATTATTGGTGTTGGTGGGTGTGTTGCATCTCAAGAAGGCGAAACTATAGTTAAACGCGCTCCATTTGTAGATATAGTTTTTGGTCCACAGACTTTACATCGAATCCCTAAATTAATTCAGCAAAAAAATCGTTTAGGTAAACCTCAAATTGATATTAGTTTCCCTGAGATTGAAAAATTTGATAATCTGCCAGAAGCTAAAATAGAAGGAGCAACCGCTTATGTCTCAATAATGGAAGGATGCTCAAAATATTGTAGTTACTGTGTAGTACCATATACTAGAGGTGAAGAAATATCTCGCCCATTTATTGATGTTATTAATGAAGTTAAGAGCTTGGCCAAACAAGGCGTTAAAGAGATACATTTACTTGGGCAAAATGTAAACGCTTATCGAGGTGAAACACCAGATGGTGATATTGCTGATTTCGCTCTACTTCTTGAATTTGTTAATGAAATTGATGGCGTTGAACGTATTCGCTACACTACCTCTCATCCCAAAGAAATGACAGAACGCATTATAAACTGTTACCAAAAATTACCTAAACTTGTATCACATTTGCACCTACCAGTACAAAGCGGATCAGACAGAGTATTAATGGCGATGAAACGTGGTTATACTAGTTTAGAATATAAATCAATTATTCGAAAAATTCGCGCTATCCGCCCAAATATTTCATTTTCATCAGATTTTATTGTAGGTTTCCCTGGGGAAACTGAAGAAGATTTTAATAAAACCATGAAATTAATTGAAGATGTCGGCTTTGATAATAGCTTTAGCTTTATTTACTCAGAACGTCCAGGAACTCCTGCAGCAAATATAAAAGATACAACACCTCAATCAGTCAAATTAGAACGCTTACAAATACTACAAAAGCGTATTGATGAAATGGCTTATAATATAAGTAAAAACATGGTAGGAACCATACAAAAAGTTCTTGTGGAAGGTAGATCTAAGCGTAATCCTAATGAACTATCCGGTAGAACTGAGAATTATAAAGTAGTTAATTTTGAAGGTAATGAACGCTTAATTAATCAAATTGTCGAAGTTGAAATTACTGAGTCATTAACAAATAGCCTTAAAGGTAAAATAAAAATAAATCAATAATAAAGTTACTATTATGCAAAAAAAGATATGCTTTGAAATAGAAAATAATAAAACCTTAAATCGCTTGTGTGGTCCAGTAGATGAACATATCCATCAAATTGCTAATCATTATAATGTAATCATTAATCGTTATAATGAATGTTTTATTATTAAAGGGCAAAATGCTAATGCTGCTGCAAATAGTCTTAATTATTTTTTTAATCTAGCGAAAAACAAAGAATTGACAAATGAAGATATTCAATTGGGTTTAGCATCTCATTGTAAAATCATTGAAAATAACAATATGCATACCATTAATTCACGTTATGGTGTTATTAAAGGGCGCACTCAAAATCAAAATAAATATATTGAAGCTATTTTAAATAATGATATAACATTTGGCATAGGCCCGGCTGGTACTGGTAAAACATTTCTTGCAGTTGCTTGCGCAGTTGAATTATTTGAAAAAGATATAGTTAGGCGTATTGTACTAGTAAGACCTGCCGTAGAAGCTGGGGAAAAACTTGGTTTTTTACCAGGAGATTTAGCTCAAAAAGTCGATCCATATTTACGACCATTATATGATGCATTACACGATCTAATGGGCGTTGAAAAGGTAGTTAAACTTTTTGAAAAAAATATGATTGAGCTAGCACCACTTGCATTTATGCGCGGTCGCACTTTAAATAACTCATTTGTAATTCTTGATGAAGCACAAAATACAACTCCTGAACAAATGAAAATGTTTTTAACTCGTCTAGGCTTTAATTCAAAAGCAGTTATTACAGGAGATGTAACCCAAATTGATTTAGATAAAAAACAGCAAAGCGGTTTAGTGACAGTAGAAAAAATCCTAACAGGAATCAAAGGGATACACTTCCATTATTTTACAAAACTAGATGTGGTTCGTCATCAATTAGTACAAAAAATAGTAGAGGCTTATGAAAATAAAAGCTAAATTTTTATTTATTATTATCTATATGAATCACCTTCGTTTAATTCAATAGTATTTGTATTTTGGTAGAATTCTTCATCACTAATCACCTTAAGATGTACACGAGAAATACCATGATGAAGCATACCTAAGCGTTTAGCTGCACTTTTACTTAAGTCAATAACTCGACCATGCTTTGGCATCCTATCCGCTACTTCTACATAAACAGAACGCCCATTAGCCAAATTAGTAACTTTTAATTTGGTACCCAATGGTAATGTTGGATGTGCAGACAAATTAGGATTATTCGAATCAAAAATATCTCCGTTAGCCATTTGACAATTATCAAAACCATCAGTTCCACCGTAGTAACTTGCAATACCATTCATATAATCAAACTTTTTACGCGATTTGGTTATTTTTTTAGGGTATTTTTTTATTAATTTATTTTTTTTAACCTTATGATGGTGACCATTGTGTTTATTATGAGCATGAGCGCCTGTAGCATTAGCAAAATTTAACCAGCTAATTATCATTACCGCTAATAAGATTTTTTTCATATTATGTACCACCTATATAGTTTAATTGCCGCCAAGCTTCAAATACTACTATAGCAACAGAATTTGATAAATTAAGACTTCTTTGATTTGGTTTCATAGGTATTCTAACTATATGTGTTAGATCTTGCAATACGTATTTAGGAAGACCACGAGTCTCAGAGCCAAACAATATTACATCATATTCTGTATATTCAATAATATTATAATAACAATTACCACATGTTTCTACAGCTATTATACGAGAATTTATAAAATACTGTTTACATTCTTGCCAGTTTTGATGTACAACTATATTTGCATATTCATGATAATCAAGGCCAGCACGTTTTAGTTTCTTGTCATCTAATGGAAAACCCAATGGTTTAACCAAATGTAATTCACATCCAGTATTTGCACATAACCGAATAATATTGCCTGTATTTTGTGGAATATCTGGCTCAAAAAGAATTATTTTTAACATACTTTTTCAACATAATTGCTGTTTAGTTAATGCTAACACTACACCTTCACCAAAATCAATTGATTTTAACCAAATAAATTCTAAATCTGGATACATGGATTCTAACTCTTCTACATTATCCCCCATTTCAATAATTAATACACCATTTTCAGTTAAATATTGGGACGCTTGATCAATAATTTGTTTTACAAAGATTAATCCATTCTCTCCACCAAATAAAGCATGCTGTGGCTCATAAGTATACTCTTTAGTCAACCCTTTCATTATTGCTGCATCCACATATGGCGGATTAGATAAAATCAGATCAAATTTACGTCCTTGTAATTCGGTGAATAAATCAGACTTGATTAACTCAATTTGATTCTGTAGTCCGTAATTATTTACATTAATATTTGCTACTTCAAGTGCTGCTGGATCAATATCACTAGCAACAACATGACTATCACTAAAATAATGTGCGGCAATAATTGCAATTGAACCATTACCGGTACATAAATCCAAAACATTATGTACTAACTCTGGTTCTCCAATCAAATCTAGTAACTCATCATTAAGTATTAACCCCGGTATAAATGAACGTGGAATGATGGTTCGTTTATCAACATAAAATTCAAAACCATTTAATACCGCATGATTTGTAATATAACTAGCAGGAGTTTTATATAATACACGTTCTTTAAAGCGATTTAAAATCAATTTAATTTTATCCGCTAAATTTATTAATTAATTATTTTCGGAGAACGATTATGGCAAAAATGTTTGACGTAAAAATTATTCCTCATAGAAATTATTTAATGGCAGACACTCCGG
>DAHXMX010000058.1 GCA_027371515.1 Neisseriaceae bacterium | reverse complement strand
TGCTAATCTTCCTGTATCATCAGCTAGTGCATCAATGATTATAGATATTGGCGGCGGTACTACTGAAATTGGGATTAATGTAAGACATTATTTTATGTGTTATTTTAGTTAATGTTAAACCAAAATGCTCAAATAAATCTGCAGCTTTAGCTGATTCACCAAATCTATCAACCCCAATAATCAAGCCATCACAACCTACGTATTTATACCATGTATCACTTACCCCAGCTTCTATGGCTATTTTATAAGTTGCAGCAGGTAGTACCTGTTGTTTGTAATTACTATCTTGCTTATCAAATGTTGTAGTCGATGGCATTGATACTAATTGTACTTTTTTATCTTCTTCACTAAGCTTATTATACACCGCTAAACCAAGCTCAACTTCAGAACCTGTTGCTATGATTAAAATATCTGGCTTATCCGAATTAGAACGTAATATATATCCACCACGTGTAACATTAGTTAATGCATTAATATCGCGTGTAATAAATTTTAAATTTTGTCTTGAAAAAACCAATGAACTTGGCGTATTTTGATGTTGTAATGCAACACCCCATGCAGCCATACTTTCAACTGTATCACATGGACGCCATACATCCATATTAGGAATTAAGCGAAGGGTTGCGATTTGTTCTATTGGTTGATGTGTTGGACCATCTTCACCCAAACCAATTGAATCGTGAGTATAAACAAATATTGGTGCTATTTTCATTAAACTTGCCATTCGAAGAGCGTTTCTTGCATACTCCGAGAACATTAAAAACGTTCCAGCAAATGGCTTAAATCCACCGTGCAAATAAATACCATTTATAATTGCACTCATTCCAAATTCACGTACTCCATAGCTAAGATAATTACCACTAAAATTATTGGTATGATTAGCTGTTTTAGCTGCCTTCCAACGAGTTAAATTAGATCCTGTTAAATCAGCTGAACCACCATGAAGTTCCGGTAAATATTGTGCATAAAATTCAATTGAATTTTGCGATGCTTTGCGCGTTGCTATATTTTCTTGTTTCTTATTAGCCTCTAATATTGCATTTTTTATGATTTGGTCAAAATCAGTAGGTAATTTATGTCCATTGCGGCGGATTAATTCAGCAGCTAATTCAGGATATTTAATTTGGTAGCTAACAAATAAATTATTCCATTCATTTTCTAATTGTTCACCTTTTTTAACACAGCTAAAATCATTATATACATCTTGTGGAATTTCAAATGGTGCATAATTCCAATTTAACGTTTTACGAACTAGATTAATTTCATTAGCTCCAAGAGGTGCGCCGTGTGACTCTTCACGACCTGCTTTATTTGGTGAACCACGCCCGATCTCTGTTTTACAAATAATTAATGTAGGACGTGATGATTCATTTTTAGCTTGAATAATTGCTTGTTCTATTTGATTAACGTCATGTCCATCAATTTGTTTAATAACGTGCCAGTTATAACTAGTAAAACGCATTTCTACATTTTCATTATACCAATCATGAACTTCTCCATCAATTGATATACCATTATCATCATAAAAAACGATTAACTTACCCAAACCCATAGTCCCAGCTAAAGAGCATACTTCATGTGAAATACCTTCCATTAAGCATCCGTCACCTAAAAATACATACGTATAATGATCAATTATCTTAAACTCTGAAGTATTAAATTGGTTGGCAAGCTCTTTTTCTGCAATAGCCATACCAACGGCATTAGCAATCCCTTGACCTAATGGACCAGTTGTAGTTTCAACTCCAACTGTATAACCATATTCAGGATGACCAGGGGTCTTAGAACCCATCTGACGAAATGCTTTCAAATCATCAATTGATAAGTCATAACCAGTCAAATGAAGTAAACTATATATTAACATTGAGCCATGCCCATTACTCAAAACAAAACGATCGCGATTAATCCATTTAGGATTGTTAGGGTTATGGGATAAATGATTTTTCCATAAAACCACACCCAACTCTGCCATACCCATCGGCATACCAGGATGCCCAGATTGAGCAGCTTCTACCGCATCTGCTGACAAAACACGAACCGCATTAGCTAACTTTGAATAGTTATGCATAATTATTTCCTAAATAAATCAAAAATTAATGTCAATATTTTAACATAAACCAATAGATTTATATATAATGTTTTGGCTTTTCCCTGACTTATTTACCAAGCTACACTTAAATTATGTTAAAATGATGCCCAATAATATGTTGTTTTAAATTGAGACTATATAAATGATCGATCAAGATGGATATCGTGAAAATGTTGGAATTGTGTTATTAAATAGTAATAATCAAGTTTTTTGGGGAAGAAGAATCGGTGAAAAAGCTTGGCAATTTCCTCAAGGTGGTATTCAAGATAATGAAGATATAGAACAGGCCATGTATCGTGAATTAAATGAAGAACTTGGTTTGTTACAAGAACATGTGCAGGTTATCGCTCGTACGGTCAATTGGATATATTATGATGTACCGGGATTGTTGAATCGTGCTAATAGTAGTAATAGTAATAACTTATATCGTGGTCAAAAACAAATATGGTATCTACTTAAATTTATTGGTCATGACTTTCAAATAAATATTAAAAAATATAAACACCCTGAGTTTGATGCTTGGCGATGGGTAGATTACTGGTTACCAGTTAATCAAGTAGTTCATTTTAAGCGTCATGTATATAAAAAAGCCTTAAAAGAGTTATTTGATTTAGGAAAATTAAATGTTTAATAAAAGTACTTTCTTAGATTCCATATGGCATAAAAATATTGGTCATACTCCGATTTGGTTAATGCGTCAGGCGGGGCGTTATTTACCTGAATATAGAGAAGTACGTAATAAAGCTGGAAGCTTTCTAAAACTATGCAAAAATCCAGATTTAGCAACAGAAGTAACCATGCAACCACTACATCGATTTGATTTAGATGCTGCGATTTTATTTAGCGACATTTTAGTTGTTCCTGAAGCTATGGGAATGAAGCTTGATTTTATTGAGAATGAAGGTCCTAAATTTGATACCCAAATATCAACAACAAAAGATATCGATAATCTTAATATTGAAGAAATTAACCATAAGCTTGAATACGTGTTCCAAACCATTAAAAACCTAAAAGCAACTCTACCAAGTAACATTCCGTTAATTGGATTTAGCGGCTCACCGTTTACTTTATTGTGTTATATGCTCGAAGGCGGTGCAAGTAAAAACTATCTAACAGTTAAACACTGGTTATATACTAAACCTGAACTTACACATAAATTATTAACCAAAATAACTATAGCTGTAGTTGATTATTTAAATGGTCAAATTAAGTCTGGTGTTAATGCTATAATGTTATTCGATAGCTGGGGCGGTATACTAACAGATGATTTATATACCAAATTTTCTTTAAATTATATGAATGATATTATTTCCAGATTACAACTAGAATACAACGGGCATGTTATCCCAAGCATCATATTTACTAAAGGCGGTGGAATTTGGCTAGATAAAATTGACACCATCGGTGCTGATGTAATCGGACTTGATTGGACTATTAATATCAAAGATGCGCGCAAAATCATACGTAGTACAGCGTTACAAGGTAATTTAGATCCGGTATTATTAGCCAGTGGTAATATTAATGCAATTAAAAATGAAGCTAAACGCATATTAGACAATTATCGCCAGATAAATAATTCAATTAGTGGGCATATTTTTAATTTAGGACACGGAATTCTACCGATGACTAATCCTGATCATGTCAAATTTTTGATTGATTTTGTACATGAATATTCTAGCAACTAACAGATTTTATCAATTTATTTTGTTAATATTATTTTATAACATTAGTTATTCAGCAACACCCAATATAGGTATTGTTAAATTATTTTATGCATCTAATGCAAAGATATCATATTTTAGCCCACAGGAATCTATAACTAAAGATAAATTGTTAAATGGCTTAGAGTCACAATTAGTACATAAAATTGATTCTTCTTATTCATATAATGCTTTTAATGCTGAATCAATCTTATTATCTTGGCAACAAATCAATCCAAATATAGTTTCTATACTTGAAAGTGAATCAATATATCCACAAAATGAATCAATAGGAATTGAAAGCCAAATAAAAACATCTTCTTCCAGTAATTATATATTAATTGGTTGGATTACAAATCTAACCTATCAAAACTCAGTGAATGAGTTTCCAGATATTAACAAAAAATCGATCATCCATAATCTTGATATACGTGTAATATATAAACTATTTGATATAAATACTAAAAAGTCAATCTTTGAATTTACTGCAATAGGTCATGGAGGTAATGCCGTGATTGTACCAATAAATTATAATACAAATAGTTATCGCAATTCACAAACAGTTAATAATACTATCACTACTTTTGTTGATAGTGTATTGCATGGTTTATTATTACGCCATGAACAAGGTTATTTAAATAGTGATGATAACTAAACTTAATTATTTAGCTGAAAGTATTAGCAATCTTGATCTAAAATGGCAAGAACTGATAATGAGCCACACACAATTAATTTTAGATATTGATGCACATCTTGATAACTTATCACGTGATAATACTATTTATCCACCTAAAAATGTTATCTTTCAAGCTATGCAATTAGTGCCACCTCAAAACGTTAAAGTAGTTATAATGGGTCAAGATCCTTATCACAAAGAAAAACAAGCAAATGGATTAGCTTTTGCAGTTAATCGTGATATCAAAATACCACTTTCATTAAAAAATATTTTAAAAGAATTAGCTATTGAATATCCTGAAATGAATTTACGTGATACTCATGGTGATTTATTACTAAATTGGGCAAAACAAGGTGTATTATTACTTAATTCAACTTTAGCTGTAATTAAGGGAAAGCCTAACTCATTACAATATTTAGGTTTTGAAACTATCACCGATAAGATTATTGAATACCTATCGACCAATTATAAAAATATTGTTTTTATGTTGTGGGGTTCATTTGCAATTAAAAAATCAAGCTTTATTAATACTAATTATCACCACATCTTAACTAGTGCACATCCATCACCATTATCTGCCAACCGTGGATTTTTTAACTGTAATCACTTTCGATTATGTAATGAATATTTAATTAAACATAACAAAACACCTATTGATTGGACTAATACTAAAGTACAGAGTTACAATACATTAGACCTATTTTCTAATTAAGTATTTGATTCTTAAATTAAGACAAAAATTTTGTAGAAATAGGATTTTAAAAGCCTCAACTATAATTTGAGGCTTTTAAAATTTCTTTTAGAATAACGTCTGTTAAGTTAAATATGTATGTGAATTAAATATTGCAGTTAATTGATTAAGTAAATTCAACTGTTCCGCTTTTGAAATTTTTAATCCTGCAATATTTTTTTTAAATCCATCCAACATTTCTACCACATTATAACCAACATGTTCTAAGGAGTTCTTGTTAGTAAATCCTTCATAAATATCAGATATAATATAATCATTTTTACCATCAAGCAATATATCTACTGTTGTTACCCTACCAAACAAATTATGCATATTACCCATAATCTCTTGATAAGCACCGACCATAAATACTGCAAGCAAATACGGATTATTTGGATCATATGGAGGTACTTTTAATGACGGTTCATTGCCTTGATAATTCATATAATTAGTGATTATACCATCTGAATCACAAGTAATATCTTCAATTATAACCCGCATATTAGGTTCTTGATTAAGATGAGATATTGGCATTACTGGGAATAACTGACTAATCGCCCAACTATCTGGAACACTTTGAAATAATGAAAAATTAACAATTGAAGAAGAAAATAAAATTTTGAATATGGTTGAAGAAAACAGAAAAAAATATAATGAAAAATTTAAAACTTACATTACAACCTTTTTTTCTTA
>DAHXMX010000057.1 GCA_027371515.1 Neisseriaceae bacterium | reverse complement strand
TTTACTACTTCAACTGGCTGCGTGCCATCAATTTTGATATTTAGTTGCCATTAACTCATTAAGAGTCATACCAACATGAACTCCATCATAGGTATATACATCAGCATAACAATATGTTATTAAATACATTAATAACAGTATAACTCTATAAATGAATGTCATATAACACTTAATAAATAGCAAGCTAATTTAATGCCTTAAACAAATTTTGTTTTACTACTTCAACTGGCTGCGTGCCATCAATTTTGATATATTTTATTGTTTTATCATTTGTATAATAATCAATTAACGGTGCTGTTTGTGCAAAATACACATCTAAACGTTTTTTAACGGTTTCTTCTTTATCATCATCGCGATAAACCAATGCTTCACCAGTAATATCATCAAACCCATCAACTTTGGGTGGATTATAAATCACATGATATGTTCTACCTGATGACAAATGAACACGACGACCAGAAATACGTTTTATAATCTCTTGATAAGGAACATCAATCTCAACTACAAAATCAATTTCAATTCCAGCAGACTTAATACTATCAGCTTGAGCGATAGTGCGTGGGAAACCATCAAATAAATAACCGTTTTTACAATCGTTTTGTTTAATACGTTCTTTCACTAAACCAATTACTATGTCATCGGAAACCAATCCACCGTGATCCATAATTTTTTTTGCTTTCAGACCAAGCTCTGTACCATCTTTTATTGCTTGACGTAACATATCACCAGTAGATATCTGCGGTATGTGATATTTTTCTACTAAATACTTTGCCTGTGTCCCCTTACCAGCACCAGGTGCACCTAATAATATTATTCCAACCATAATGTAATACTCCATCCCTAACTTTAAGCATCATGGGCGTCACCAAACTTAATTGGTACCGAATTTGATTCATTATTAACATTATACCCACCAGCTAATGCTTGATATAAATTAACAATTGACTGTAATTGATTTAACTTAGAATTAGCAAGACTAATAGCTAAATTCTCCATATTGACTTTATAATTTAATTCTTGTAATTCATTAAAATAACCATTTTTAAAATTCTCCACTCCCAATTGATATGCAACAACAGAACTATTATACGCTTCTAACTGTTGATTGTAACTATCTGTTAATTTTTGATGACCAGATAAACCGTTATCTACTTCAGCAAATGCCTGACGAACAGTTTGTACATATTGATAATACGCGGTATAATAGGCACCTTTAGCTCCTTTAATAACACCATACTGCGCTAAGTTTAATACTGGCATATTAGCACCAATTTGCGCTGACCACCAATCAGTAGATGCATTAAACAATTGTGTAAAAGAATTTGTAGCCGTCCCTACACCACCAGTTATATTTAATGATGGGAAAAAATATGAAGTAGCAACACCAATATTTGCATTTGCCGCAATCAAGTTTTGCTCGGCTTGCATAATATCTGGACGCTGTTTCAATACTGTTGACGGCATATTTGCAGGAATAATACCTTTCATTGGCATTTTAATAAAATCAGAACCCATAACAATACGGCCTGGATTTTGATTGATTAATACTCTAAGCGAATTCTGCGTAGCAACTATGTTATTTTCAATAATAGGTATTTGTGCTTTTGCAGTTTGATAATTCTCTAAATAAACTTGTAAACTTAATAATGAAATATATCCATTATCATACTGCAATTTAGCTAAATCATATAGTCTACCGCTATCAACAACTAACTGTTTTTGTAAGTCTAACTGATAAACCTGCTCACCTAAAGTAAAATAACTACCAGCAACTTGACTAATAATAGTTAAGCGTAAAGCATCTTTTGTATATTTAGCAGCTAATAATTGAGCTTCTGCTTGCTCTTGTAAACGCAATTGTTGCAATATATTAAGTGTATAATTAGGGATAAGACCAACCTGATAACCCGTGTTACCGCCACCTGTGGTAACTGGATTGGCTGTACCACCACCTGAACCTGCAGAAAAGCCCCCTGTTGCGCCATAAGATGGAAACAATGACAAAGTTGGTACCCAACCCATTTTAACTCTTTGTAAATTACCTTCTGCTTGAATAATATTACCAATTGCTGCTTGAATATTATTATTATACTTCAATGCAGACTCAATTAAATCGTTTAATTTAGGATCATTAAAACTACGCCACCAAGCTGTATCAGGTAGATTAGCACTGCTTTCCATCTGTGATAAACTATCTTTACTACGCCATTGATTTGGCTTATCAATATTCGGCTTTTCATAACTAGGGCCCCAAATACCACAACCAGTAACTAGCACACCCATAGTTAAAACACATAGCCGTCTAATTTGCATACAAACATCACCTTTTAAAATTTAAACAGAATTTTACCATTATTTAACTATGGAGACAAATTACTTTTTCTGACGAAATTTCTTAACCCATCCCAAGATAGTAACTTGTTTCGCTCTCGATACCGTTAATTCATTCTCCGGCGTATCTTTTGTAATCACAGAGCCAGCTCCAATTATAGAACCATTACCAATTTTTACAGGTGCTACCATCATGGTACCTGAACCAATAAATGCATTATCCCCAATATTTGTATTAAATTTATGCATTCCATCATAATTACAAGTAATACTACCTGCACCGATATTTACATTACTACCAATAGTTGCATCACCAATATAAGTCAAATGATTAACTTTACTACCTATACCAACTATTGATTTTTTAATCTCAACAAAATTACCAATATGAGTGTTATTTAACAATTTACTACCTGGTCTTAACCGTGCATATGGTCCAACTTGACTATTATTAAACACCTCTGAGTCTTCAATAATCGAATTAGGTTTGATTTCTACTCCATCATGTATCACAGAGTTTTTTATAATACAATTTGCACCAATAGTAACATTATTACCAAGAGTTACATTACCTTCAAAAATACAATTAATATCTATAAAACAATCAATTCCATTTTTAATCTCACCACGTATATCAATACGATTCTTATCAATAATAGTTACACCTTTATTTAAAAGTTTATCAGTCTGAATCAGTTGGTATTGACGTTCTAAATATTCAAGTTGCAATTTATTATTAACCCCCATAACCTCAAATACATCAGCACAAGAAACACTACTAATGTCTACCCCATCAAGATAAGCCATCTCAAGCAAATCAGTAATATAATATTCACCTTGACTATTATTATTGGTTAACTTCTCTAACCATCCAGATAAATATTTATTAGGAAATATATATATACCCGTATTTACTTCTTTGATAGCTCGCTGTTCTTGATTGGCATCTTTTTCTTCAACGATTTTTATTATTTTACCAACATCATTACGAATTATTCTCCCATAACCAGTTGGATTAGGAAAATCAGCAGTCAAGATTACAATATTATCAGCAAATTTATCCTGCATTTGCTTAATGGTATTTTGACTAATTAAAGGGACATCACCATATAATAATAATGTTGCATCATATTGTTTTAAATATTCATTAGCACACTTTAATGCATGCCCAGTTCCTAATTGATTTTCTTGTAAACACCATATTAGTTCAGTATCGTACATATTTTTAGCAATGAGCGATTTAACCTGTTCTCCACCATGACCATAAACCACTATCAACTGCTGCGGGGAAATGCTTTTACTAGTTTCTATTACATGTTGTAACATAGGTTTATTACCTATTTTATGTAATACCTTTGGAATGCTAGAATACATTCTAGTGCCACGACCTGCCGCTAAAATCACTATATTAAATTTAATACTCACAATAAATCACCTTATGTAACACTTTTATACTCTAAATACAACTATTGTATCAACTTTAACTAAATATCTACCTAATTTACCCATAAATTTATGACAATGACCAAGCTTGTTTACCTAAAAGATGATTAATAGCTTTAATAGTCGTATAATTTTTAGCAAATTGTTGATTTTTTAATCGAAGCTTACATGAACCAATTGAATTAGAATAGTTGATTTTAATCTTTGCACCGTTTTCACTGACTAAATAAGGATCAAATAATGAAAAATCAAACTCATGATTAAAAGTTAATGTAATTGTATCTAATAACTGTTCAATTAATTGATCTAATGTATATAGCTCCTTAGCCGTTACTTTAATTTGTTGACGAAATGAGTCATACATCAACTCACCTTGCACAAAAACCAACTCATCTTCTTTTAGTAAATGTTTATACTTATTGTACCCTTCATCAAAAATAATAAACTCAAGCTCTCCAGACTTGTCCTCTATATTAACAAAAAATATTTTACCGCCTTTTTTAAGTGATCGAGAACCAAGATAATTAATTACCCCGCCAATCAATACGGCTTGTTTTCCTGAGCTACCAGCAACATTATTAATTAATTCTTGCATTTCTTTATTTTCAATATTAAAAGTTGATAGCTCTAGTATATTATCAAATTTACGCACAATATCATTATACTCATCAAATAAACTTCCACTAAAATAAAAGCCAAAAGCCTGCTTTTCATAGCTTAATTTTTCTTTATCACTCCATAGAGGATAATCAAGTAGTTTAATCTGAGTAGGTAGTCGTGTATCATTATCATCACTAAAGACATCAAATAAAGAACCTTGATTAGCGTTATCACGTTCAATCTCAATTTGTTCTAACACACTACTTAAGTTATTAAATAATTTAGCTCGATTAATATCTAAACTATCAAACACTCCAGCTTTAATTAAATTCTCAATAGTTTTACGATTAACAATATTTTTAAAACAACGACGACAAAAATCAATATAATCAATATAGTCACCATTTTGGATACGTTCATTAACAATCATTTCTGATGCTAACTGCCCTACACCTTTAATAGCTCCAAGTGCATAACGAATGGTTGTTTCATTTAATGGTTTAAATCGATATACCGATTGATTAATATCTGGTGGTAATAATACAATATTGTTATCTTCACAGTCTTCAAAAAACTCAAATAATTTATCAGTATTATCCAACTCAGAAGATAAAGTTGCTGCCATAAAGCAGGCTTTATAATTAGCTTTTAAATATGCAGTATGATATGAAATAACAGCATAAGCCGCACTATGACTTTTATTAAAACCATATTCAGCAAACTTAGACATTAAATCAAATAAATTTTCTGCCAGCGATCTTTCATAACCTTTTTTTAACGCACCTTCAATAAACATATTACGATGCAAATTCATCTCTTCAGGCTTTTTTTTACCCATAGCACGACGTAATAAATCTGCTCCACCTAACGTATATCCACCAATAATTTGTGATATTTGCATTACCTGTTCTTGGTAAACAATAACCCCATAAGTTGGTTTTAAACACACCTCCAAATCAGGGTGAAAATAATTAACTTCTTGTTCACCTTTTTTACGCTTGATAAAATCATCAACCATACCAGAACCCAATGGACCAGGTCTATAAAGCGCAAGAAGTGCAATAATTTCTTCAAATTTATCTGGTTCAAGTTTAGTTAATACTCTACGCATACCCTTAGATTCAAGCTGAAATACAGCTGCAGTATTACCTGCTTGTAATAGTTTATACGTTGATTTATCATTAAAATCATATTTAGATAAAATAACCTCTTTATTAAATAGGGTTTTAATATTTTCTAACGTCTCTTGAATAATAGTTAAATTACGTAATCCTAAAAAATCAAACTTAACCAAACCTACCGCTTCTACATCATCTTTATCTAACTGTGAAGTCTGCATACCATCAGCTAAATATAATGGACAAAAATCAGTTAATTTACTTGGTGCAATTAATACACCAGCGGCATGTTTACCTACATTTCTTACTATATCTTCTAACTGCAAAGATAATTCCCATAATCTACGTAATTCATCATCAGCCATACCAGAACCCAATGGACCAGGTCTATAAAGCGCAAGAAGTGCAATAATTTCTTCAAATTTATCTGGTTCAAGT
>DAHXMX010000056.1 GCA_027371515.1 Neisseriaceae bacterium | reverse complement strand
GTGGAGGTAATATTTGATTAGCTGTTACATTTCCAATATGTTTAAGATTGTCAATTAATACTTGTTGTTTGTAGATCACCTGAGTGGTAAAATCTATGTGCTGTAATGAACAGCCACCACAGATGCCAAAATATTTACATTTGGGAGATACTCTTTTATCACTTGAAGTAATCAGATTAATTAATTTTGCTTTATCAAAGTTTGATTTTTGTTTGGTTATCTGGATATCCGCTACTTCATGAGGTAAAACATCATTTACAAATACTGTTTTACCATTAATTCTGCAAATACCTTGACCGTTAATATCTATTTTGTCGATCGTTACTCTATGAGTTTGTTGCATCTTAACTACCTAATTACTTGGTGAGCTTGTTCATCAGCATGATAACTTGATCGCACTAAAGCTCCAACCGCTGCATGTTTAAAGCCTATTTGATAAGCAAATGCTTCAATTTCTTTAAATTTATCAGGGTGCATAAATCGCATTACCGGTGCATGATATTTTGATGGTTGTAAATATTGTCCAAGAGTTAACATATCAATGTTGTGATTACGCATATCCTGTAGAATCTCTTTAATTTCATCATCTGTTTCGCCAAGTCCTGCCATTATCCCTGATTTTGTTGCAATGTTAGGATGCATATCTTTAAAGCGTTTTAATAGATTTAACGAATGTTGATAATCTGAACCAGGTCGAATTTGTTTATATAAACGTTTAGTGGTTTCTAGATTATGATTAAGTACATCAGGAGGATTTTCGGCTAAGATTTCTAATGCCTTATCTAGGCGTCCACGAAAATCAGGAACTAATATTTCAATTTGTGTATCTGGACTGGTTTTCCTGATCTCTTTAATGCATTCAACAAAGTGTGATGCCCCACCATCTCGGAGATCGTCTCGATCTACAGATGTAATTACTACATATTTTAATTTTAAAATTGCGACTGAACGAGCCACTTCTTTTGGTTCATTGGGATCTAATGGTTTAGGTCTTCCATGCCCAACATCACAGAATGTACAGCGTCTAGTACAAATATCGCCCATAATCATAAATGTTGCAGTACCTTTGCTGAAACATTCACCTATATTTGGACAGCTAGCTTCTTCGCATACTGTATGCAGATTGTGTTCGCGCAGTAGATTTTTTACTTCTTTAAATTTGTCACTAGTTGGGATTTTTACTTTAATCCATTCTGGTTTTTTAAGTGGTTCATCTAATTGAACTACTTTTATTGGTATACGTGATAGCTTTGACTCATCACGATGTTTTACACCTTCTTTGTTATCCACAATCATTGATTTACTTCCTTGTCGATGTTTTATTTATATGACTTAAATTATATCAGATATACATTAAATTATTTGAGATAGTTGTATAAATTGTTCTACGGTTAAATTTTCTGCACGAAGATTTGGTTCAATCCCTAGTCGTTCGAATGATTCCATGCTAATTATATTTTTTAGGCTATTTGATATAGCTTTACGTCTTTTATTAAATGCATTGGTAACAATATGGTTAAGTTTTTTTTCATCAATTATAGGATGCTCTTTCTTAGGAATTAAGCGTACAATTGCTGATTCAACTTTGGGGCGCGGATAAAATGATTCTGGTGCTACATGTAATAGATTAAGGCAATTAAATCTGTATTGTAACATAACACTCAGGCGCCCATAATTATTGCAATTAGGTTTAGCACAAATACGCTCCACAACTTCTTTTTGTAACATGAAGTGCATATCGATAATATTGTCAAATTTAGCTAAATAAAATAATAGTGGAGTCGAAATATTATATGGTAGATTACCTACAACACGAATTTGAGGAGCTGTATTATATAACTCATTGAATTTATAGTCAAATTTTAGTGCATCACCTTGATGAATTGTTATTTCTTTATTGGTATAGATTTTTTTTAAGTAAGCAATAATATCAAAATCGATTTCTATGACATGTAAGTGGTCTAGGTGATATAAAATTGGCTTAGTTAAGGCTCCAAGACCTGGACCGATTTCTATCATAAAATCATCCCAAACTGGATTGATTAATTCCACAATTCGGTTAATGACGTATTCATCTTGAAGAAAATTTTGCCCAAAGCGTTTTTTAGCTTGTATCATTTTTTAATCTTGTTTTGTTGTATAAATATGTATAATCCACTAACTAGCGTTCCAATTAATAATCCACCAGTTATACCAAAAACTTTAAATTTAACCCATATATATTCAGAAAGATTAAATGCAATGTATAGATTAAGTAATCCTAAAGCATAAAAAAAACTAACCCACATAATATTTAAATGTGACCATATTTTTTCAGGTAATGTGATTTCTTTACTAAGCATTAAGCGAATTGGATTTTTGCCGATTAATTGACCGATTAATAACGATGTACCAAAAATAAAGAATAGTATAGTAGTTTTTAACATTACAAAAGTTTTGTTATGAAGTGCTATCGTTAATCCTCCAAATATGGTGATTAGTATCGTACTAATTAGAGTGTTTTTGCTAATATTTTTATATTTAATTTTATAGAATATTAATTGTATCCAACTTACAACTATTAAAACACCTGTTGCGATGAATAAATTTTTAGTAAAATAATATACTGAAAAAAATATAATTAATGGAATTAATTCAAAAATAAAATTATTTTGCATGGGATATAAACACTTTCTATAAATATAAAATCGTGATTATACCATAGTATATTGTGATAGAATATCAAACTCATGTACAATTAATTATTTTGTGAGGTAATGCAAAATGCAAAGGCTAATTGTCGCCAATTGGAAAATGCATGGTAGCTTAAATAAAGTGAAACATGACTTAAAAATATATGCTGAAAATCCAATTACGAATAATTCACACGTGGTTATAAGCTTGCCAAGTGTATTCTTGAGTGAAGCAAATAATATGCGTGAACGAATCAATGCCAGATATCAAATCGCAGCTCAAGATGTTAGTCAATTTAAAGATGGCGGTGCTTATACCGGTGAAGTAAGTGCAGCAATGTTAAAAGATTTTAATGTGAGCTACGTTATAGTCGGTCACTCTGAAAGAAGGACGTACTTTAATGAATCAGGGAGTGTGCTCACTAATAAATTAGATAATTGTTTAAGTGGTAATATTAAGCCCATATTTTGTATTGGTGAACAATTAGCGATTCGTCAAAATGGAACACATTTACACTTTTTAAGTGAGCAGTTAGAGCTTTTATTACAATTAAAGGTTTATTTTAATGAATTAATTATAGCTTATGAACCAGTTTGGTCTATAGGTAGTGGAGTGATTCCGCAAGTTTCTGATATTAGTCAAGTTGTACATTTGATTTCAGCTTTTATGCAAAATTATTTGCCTCATGTTAAAATAACTGTCTTATATGGTGGTAGTGTATCTGAAGGTAATGCAAAGGGTATATTAAACATTGATGGTTTGGGTGGCTTATTAGTTGGTGGGGCATCGTTATTTACTGATCGCTTTACTGCTATTTGCTCAGTTTAATTTTTTTAGAATAGATAAAATAAAGATGGAAATATTAAAAACATTAATTTGGATTGTTCAAATCATAACAGCAATTGGTATTGTTATTTTAGTTTTGTTGCAACATGGAAAAGGTGCTGACGCTGGTGCAACATTTGGTTCTGGCGGTGGCTCTGGTTCATTATTTGGTGCAAGTGGATCTTCTAATTTTTTAAGTAAAACAACTGCTATTTTTGCTACAGTATTTTTTGTAGCTACATTTGGTCTTGTTTTATTAACAGGATCTGGTAATTTTGGTGGGGTTGGTGTTATGGCTAATATGAATAATAAATCCGTAGCAAGTGGTGCTGTAGTATCAAGCGCACCGGTAGCTAGCTCTGCAGCTTCGCAGCAGAAGAATCAGATTCCTAATTAATTAGGATATAAATTACGCCGACATGGTGAAATTGGTAGACACGCCATCTTGAGGGGGTGGTAACCTTTGGTTGTGTGAGTTCGAGTCTCACTGTCGGCACCATTAGGTTTAAGATTTTTGAGGTTAACTTATGATATCGTTACAATATTTCCCAATAATATTCTTTGTGTTACTAGGTATTGGTATGGGTGTGGCTCTGCTTCTGGCTGGTAGATTTGTTGGTCCGCATAAACCTGATCACGAAAAAAACTCACCTTACGAATGCGGATTTGAAGCTTTTGGTAATGCTCGTGTTCAATTTGATGTTAGATATTATTTAATTGCAATTATATTTATTTTGTTTGATCTTGAGGTTGCATTTTTGTTTCCTTGGGCATTAGTGTTTAAGAGTCTTGGTATATATGGATTTTTGGTTATGCTAATTTTCTTAATTATCTTAGTTGCTGGTTTTATATATGTATGGAAAAAAGGAGCATTAGAATGGGAATAGAAGGTGTTTTAAAAGAAGGTTTTATTACCACTACTGCAGATAAAATTATTAATTGGGCGAGAACTGGTTCTTTATGGCCTATGACTTTTGGTTTGGCTTGTTGTGCTGTTGAGATGATGCACGTTGGTGCGGCTCGTTATGATTTAGACCGTTTTGGTGCAGTATTTCGCCCATCTCCTCGTCAATCTGATGTTATGATTGTAGCTGGTACATTATGTAATAAAATGGCTCCAGCACTAAGAAAAGTGTATGATCAAATGCCAGAACCTAGATGGGTTATTTCTATGGGTTCATGTGCAAATGGTGGTGGTTATTATCATTATTCATATTCTGTTGTAAGAGGATGTGATCGAATTGTTCCGGTAGATATTTATGTACCAGGATGTCCTCCTACTGCTGAGGCTTTAATGTATGGAATTATTCAGTTACAAAACAAGATCAAACGTGAGTCTACTATTGCAAGGAAAAGTGCATAATGGATAAGGTACAAGTTTTACAACAAAATGTGAGTGCTGTTTTGGGTGATAAAATAGTATTGAATGAAATTAAATTAAATGAATTAACAATAGTCGTTGAACCAGAAAATATTGTTGAAGTTTTGAAATTATTAAAAAATGATAGCAATACTGCTTTTGAGCAATGTGTAGATTTATGTGGGGTAGATTATTTACAATATAAAAATAGCTACACAGGTAGACGTTATGCTGTTGTTTATCATTTATTATCATATGCTAAAAATTGGCGTATTCGAGTTAAAACTTTTATTGAAAATAATGATTTTCCGATAATTGATTCTGTTGTAGATGTTTATTCGGGAGCTAATTGGTTTGAGCGTGAAGCTTTTGATATGTATGGTATTATTTTTAATGGGCATCCTGATTTGCGTAGAATACTGACTGACTATGGATTTATTGGTCATCCATTTAGAAAGGATTTCCCATTGTCGGGTTATATGGAAATGCGTTATGATGAACAGCAAAAGCGCGTGATTTATCAGCCAGTTACTATTGAACCACGTGAGATTACTCCACGTGTTATTCGTGAGGAAAACTATTGTGGCAGAAATTAAAAATTATACCCTAAATTTTGGACCGCAACATCCATCTGCACATGGTGTATTGCGTTTGGTTTTGGAATTGGATGGTGAAGTTGTTCAGCGAGCAGATCCGCATATTGGTTTGTTACATCGTGGCACTGAAAAATTAGCAGAAAATAAAACTTTTATTCAAGCATTGCCGTATTTAGATCGTCTGGATTATGTTTCGATGTTATGTAATGAGCATGCGTATGTTATGGCTATTGAAAAATTATTAAATATTGAAGTCCCGATTCGTGCTAAATATATTCGTGTAATGTTTAGTGAGATTACGCGTATTTTAAATCATTTAATGCAAGTTGGTGCTCAAGCTCTTGATATTGGTGCAATGGCAGTATTCTTATATGCATTTCGTGAGCGTGAAGATTTATTAGATTGTTATGAAGCGGTATCTGGTGCTCGTATGCATGCTGCTTATTTTAGACCAGGTGGTGTATATCGTGATCTACCGGATAAGATGCCTCAATATACTGAATCTAAAGTAAAAACCAAAAAACAATTGGATAAACTAAATGCTAATCGTCAAGGTTCAATGTTAGATTTTTTAGAAGATTTTACGAATAGATTTGATAAACGTGTTGATGAATATGAAGTGTTATTAACTGATAATCGTATCTGGAAACAAAGAACAGTGGATATTGGTGTAGTAACTGCAGAACGTGCATTGAATCTTGGATTTACTGGACCTATGCTTCGTGCTTCTGGTGTTGCTTGGGATTTGCGTAAAACTCAGCCTTATGAAGTGTATGATCAGCTTGAT
>DAHXMX010000055.1 GCA_027371515.1 Neisseriaceae bacterium | reverse complement strand
TTTAAGCTAAATATATTATTTTTATCATCACTAAAATTAAGTTTGGCATTATTTGGCAGTTCACTTTCTAATGGGTCATAAGTGAAAATATTAATTAATTCAGCTTTTTTAGTAAGTTGATTAATATAATTAATTATCTTATCATTTATTTGATTAAAATCGCTGATTATCACTACTATATTACCACTTTTTATATTTTTAAATAAGAAATTAAGCGCGTATTCTAATCCACCATGATTATTAGTAAGTAAACTTGGTTTATCTATAAGATTAAATATATTTAGTAGCGAATTTTTAGTACGGCTTGGTTTTATATAGCCAAGATTAGTATCGTTAAATACTATTCCACCGACTTGCTCATGATTTTTTAGTGCATTAAAACCAATAAAAGAGGCTATTTTTGCCGCCAGTACATTTTTAAAACATACTCTTGTACCAAATTTCATGGTAATTGATTGATCCACAATTAAATATACTGCACGTTCTTTTTCTTCTTTGTATACTTTAGTGTATATTTTACCTAAACGTCTTGATACCCCCCAATGAATAAGTCGCGCATCATCACCATATTGATATTGACGTACTTCTTCAAAGTCCATCCCACGCCCTTTATGACTGGATGATTTATTACCTAAAGTGTTATTTTGTACCTTACGTGAGCTTAATATGTCAAATGAACTATTATAATAATAATATTTTAAAAGTTCTTTGATATCTATTTTGATGCCATTATTCATGATATTTTACGGAATTGGTACTAAATTTAATAATTTATCAATAATTTGATCTGTTGTAATACCTTCAGCTTGTGCTTCAAAGTTAAGTAAGATACGATGACGTAATACTTCATGAATCATAGAGTGAATATCATGTGGTGTTACATAATCACGACCATCTAACCAAGCATGAGCACGCGCTGTACGTTCCAATGCAATAGTAGCTCGAGGACTTGCACCAAAATGAATTAAGCGTTTAAGATTTATATCGTATTTCTCAGGATTACGTGTAGCAATGATTAATTGAATAATATATTCTTCAATAGCGTTGCTGACGTGAACTTGATGTAAAGCTTTTTGTGCATTAAATATAGTTTGCTGTGATATTACCGGACGATTTAAATCTAAATTTTGATTGCTACCATCTCTGTTAATTGCAAGTATTTGCGCTTCAGTTTTAGGATCTGGATAACTGATTTTAACATATAACATAAAACGATCGAGTTGAGCCTCTGGTAGTGGATAAGTACCTTCTTGTTCAATTGGGTTTTGCGTTGCCATAACTAAAAATAATTGCGGTAGAGTATGAGTGTTTTTGCCAACGGTAATTTGTTTTTCGCCCATAGCTTCAAGTAAAGCAGATTGCACTTTTGCTGGAGCGCGATTAATTTCGTCTGCAAGTAAAAAATTATGAAATAATGGACCTGCTTGAAAGGTAAAGTTATGCTGATCTGGAACATAAACATCAGTGCCAGTTAAGTCAGCTGGTAACAAATCAGGAGTAAATTGAATTCGATGATATGAGCAATCAATACAATTAGACAGTGTCTTAATCGCGGTGGTTTTTGCTAAACCAGGTGCGCCTTCTACTAGAATATGACCAGATGCTAACAATGAAATCACCAAACGTTTAGTTAGCGAATCCTGCCCCACAATGCGTTTATTTAAATAATTTAATAATTCTGTAAATTGTTTTTGTTCTTCAAACATATACCAATCCTTAAACAAGTGTTACATCTAATATAGATATTAATGTTATTTGTAATTTTTTCAAGTGGTTTTTTGCATAAGGCAAGCAAAAAAACCATCAGTTTGATGTAAGTGAGGTAAAAGCTTTAGATAATTAGATTGATTATGTAATGATTGATTTTTAAATATGTTTTTAATGTCTATTACTTTAAAGTTCGGATTGTCTTGAATGAACTTAGCTACGATATCATCATTTTCGCGTTTTAAAATACTGCAAGTTGCATATACTAGATAGCCATTATTTTTGACTAATGGTGCTGCATTATTTAAAATTGATATTTGTTGTTGATTTAGTTCATTTATAGATTCTGGTGTTTGTCTAAATTTAATATCTGGGTTACGTCTTAATGTACCAAGCCCAGAGCATGGTGCATCGACAAATACATGATCTATTTTATTATACAAGCGTTTTATTTTTGAATCTTGCTCATTATTAATTAATTCAGGATAAACATTTGTTAATCCAGAGCGTTTAAGCCTTGGGGTTAAGTTATTTAAGCGTCTTTCGTTAATATCAAAAGCATAAATACGCCCACTATTACGCATCAGCATACCAAAAAGCAGTGTTTTACCTCCAGCGCCGGCGCAGAAGTCTACTACCATGCTGCCACGTTTTGGATTAAGTAACATTCCGGCAATTTGACTTGATTCGTCTTGAACTTCAATATGTCCATCTAAAAAAAGTTTATGTTTAGATAGAAAGGTTTTATTGAATAATCTAATTCCATAAGGAGAATAAGACATTGTTTGTGGGTTTAAACCTTCATTATTAAGCTGATTAAATACTTGATTGTATGTTATATTCGTAACATTGACACGCAAATCAAGAGGTGCGGTGTTATTCATGCCATGAGCAATTGCTTTGATTTCATCTATAGTATATTCATATTGAAGCTCATCAATTATCCATTGAGGCAATTCAAGGTTGCTAGTGCTATTTAAAACTTTTTCTTGATTAATGATAGTCGGTATGTCAATATTGGATATTGTGCTTAAATATGAAGGTTTATAATTTAAATAATGTAGTATAACTACAGCAACAATAGTTGGTATATTTGTTTGGTATAGTGCGTTTAATTTGTGATAATTTCTAAGTACGGTATATACTACATCGGCGACTAAAGTTCGCTCTTGAGTAGTTAATTTTTTATTGTGATAAAAAAAAATGGATAATAATTTATCGCTTGGTTGCTCAAATTTGATTATTTCACGTAATAGCGCCATTAAAGCGTGGTATAGTTTTTTATTCATGCTTATCGTTGCTCCATTTGATTAACAATTCAGTTACAGGTTGTGGCACATATTTTGTTATTATTTGTTCAAAACCTTCTGAACCAACTAATCCTTTTATTAGACTTGATGATACTTCGGCTACTTTCCTTGGTGGTATTAAGAATATGGTATTAATGTTTGGATCGATATCTGAATTAATATAGCGCATGCTTTTTTCGTATTCATAATCAGCTGTATTCCTAATTCCTCGAATTATATATTGAGCATTAATATTTTTGGCATAAGTAATTAAAAATTGATTATTAAATTTATCTATAGTAACATTTTTGTATTTTTTAGTTACCTTATGTAGTAGTTTTAAGCGGGTATCTAAATTAAAAGTGTATTTTTTATTTGCATTATCTCCAATAGCAACTATAAGTTCATCAAACATTTGTGTGGCTTGTTCAATTATCCATAAGTGCCCGTTAGTAATAGGATCAAAGCTTCCTGCATAAACTGCTTTTTTCATAATAAAGGTTCCAATTTGTTTTAATTTAATAATCACCTGTGATTATACTATATAAGAGCTGGCTACTTATTTAATATATTAGGCATCTTATTTATGATAAAATAGCGACTTTATACGAGATAAATAAAAAATATTAGGAGTTGATTGGTTGGAAATAATTATACTGTTGTTTTTGTTTTTGATGTTTAGTTCATTTTTTTCGTACTTATTTGGCAGTTTCTTGGTAGTCATGCTGATTTTCAGTATCATGGCATCACTATTTTTTTTCTTTAGTGTTAATTTTATATGGTTTTTAATTACGGGTTTATTAATTTATTTATTTGGTTTTATACAAAAAATTATTAGATGGAGTAAATTGCCTGATATAAGTACGTATATGCAGAGATATCCAAGAACTCATGAAAACATAGGTGTTAGTTGTTACAATTGTGGTTCACGTGATTTAATACATCGTGGATTATTTCATAGAACTAGCAAATATAGGTTTTATATCTGTAATTCTTGTGGTACTGTATTATACAAATTTAAGGTGCTATAATTGAATAAGAAATATCGTCAAATAATACTTGATACAGAAACTACTGGTTTTAAGCCAGAAGCAGGTGATAGAATTATAGAATTTGCTGCTTTGGAAATGATAGATCGTAAGTTAACTGGGGAGAAATTACATTTTTATGTTAATCCTGAACGTGATATCGATGAAGCAGCTGTTTCAATCCATGGTATTAGATATGAAGATGTTAAAGATGAACCTGTTTTTACTTATAGAGTACCAGAAATTATTAATTTTGTGCAAGATAGTGAGTTAATTATTCACAATGCTAAGTTTGATTTGAATTTTCTCAATTATCAGTTTAACTTGGAAAAATCGAATATACCTGATTTGCAAAATTTTGATTCATATATTGTTGGAGTTATAGATACTTTGGTGCTTGCGCGCCATAAATATCCAGGTGGTAAAAATAGTCTTGATGCACTTTGTGATCGTTTTGGCATTAATCGCAGTAATCGTAGTTATCATGGTGCATTAATAGATTGTGAATTGTTAGCAGAAGTATATTTAATTTTAACTAAAGAGCAGATTAATTTACTTGAAGATGATTCAAAAAATATTAATAACATAGTTACTGAATTTATACCGGTTGAAACACTTGGTCTTAATTTAAAAATTATACACCCGAGTTTAGAAGAAATAGAATTACATAATCAGTATTTGCAGACTTTAGATAAGATAAGTCAAGGTATGAGTACTTGGTTTAATCAGGTTAAATAGATGTTGTCTAAATATTATGTTATAGTACCTGTTGCAGGTAAAGGCTCAAGATTTGGTAGTACATTACCTAAACAATATACTTTAATTAATGGGATCTCAATTCTTGAACATACATTAAGTGCGTTGCTATTAGTAGATCGAATTGAGCAAATAATATTGGTTGCTAGTCCTGATGATAATAATATTGACGTTTATCAATCAATTAGTCCTAAATTAACGATCCATAAAGTAGGCGGAATAACTCGTGCTCATTCGGTGATTAATGGATTAAAAAAATTAAATTGCCATGCTCATGACTGGGTATTAGTTCATGATGCGGCGCGGTGTTGTATTACACCTAAGATGGTAAATATGTTAATCGATAAATTAAGTATAAATCCAGTTGGCGGGATATTGGCTCATCAATCTACCGATACGGTTAAATATGTTACTGATAATGTGATTGATAAAACGATACCGCGTGAGTGCATATATTTAGCGCAAACACCACAAATGTTTCGTTATCATATACTATATGATGCATTAGATAATGCCGATTTAAGTTTAGTTACCGATGAAGCTAGTGCAGTAGAGCAATTGGGTTTAACAGTACAAATTATTATAAATGATAATACTAATATTAAAGTTACTTATCCGCATGATATTAAGCTTGCAGAACTTTTATTAATGAAAAATCATGATTAATATAGTATCGAAAAATAATCAATTTGTTAAGCATCTTTGTAAATTAAGAGATAGTTCACATTATCGTTGGGAACATCATCAAGCTATTATTTATGGTGAACATTTAGTCGTAGAGGCTATTTGTCACGGTATATTAGATAGCTTAATAATTAATGATAATGCTAATATACAACATCTTGATATTCAAGGAGTGAAGCTCTATACTGCAAATTCTATCGTTTTAAATAAAATATCTAATTTAGATAGTGAAATTAGTCTTGTTGGTGTGATTAATTTTGAATATAAAGTAGAGCCTGAAGAGTTATATAATAGTGATTGTATTATATTAGAGAGCATTCAAGACCCAGGTAATTTAGGAGCTATACTAAGAGTAGCTAAAGCTAGTGGTTTTAAAAATATTATATTATCTAACGATTCTGTTGATGTATACAATTCTAAAGTAATTCGTGCTTCTCAAGGGGTACAGTTTGGACTTAATGTTATTTATACCGAAAGATTAAGTGATTTTATTGCTAAATATCAAGGAATTAGTATTGCAACCATGCCTAATACGTTACATAATATTTATCAGTATAATTTATCACAAAAAAGTATTCTTTGGGCATTTGGTAATGAAGGCATGGGATTGTCTGATGAGATTGCAAGTATGGTGGATATAAAGTTAGCTATTCCTATGAGTGGTGGGGTAGAGTCTTTGAATGTAGCCATGGCTAGTGGAATTTGTTTGTTTGAAACATATCGTCAAAGAGTTTATAAATGAATTATTATTTAGTGCGTATAATATTAGTTATAATGAGTTTTTTACCGTTAACGGTTTTACGTTTTTTAGGGACACAATTATGTAATTTGGCTGTAGTTATATCAAAGAAATCATTAGTTAGAATTAAAAAAAATTTACTCTTAACTGGTGTTGCAACAAATGATAATGTAGATCAATTGGCAAGACAAAATTTACAAGAAACATTAAAGACTATTCTTGAG
>DAHXMX010000054.1 GCA_027371515.1 Neisseriaceae bacterium | reverse complement strand
TCGTCAATACATTGAGCAACAAAAAACACCAGAATAGCTACGCTAGCTTAACGCCTTATATCCTCCCCCTGAAGGGATAGGTTTTACGGCGTGTTGGATAAAGTTATTATTTCTTTGATTTGATTTTACGTAATGTAACATGATTATTTACATAATATTGTTGCGACATAGACAGAATATTATTTATTAACCAATATAACACTAACCCTGCTGGGAAGAAAAAAAACATTATACTAAAAGCCACAGGCATAATCCGCATCATCTTAGCTTGAACAGGGTCAGTAGGTGGAGGGTTTAAAAATGTCTGTAAAAACATAGTTACTGCCAAAATAATTGGTAATATATAATATGGATCTGGATTACTCAAATCTTTAATCCACAAAAATGTAGCGCCGCGTAATTCTACTGAAGATAACAATGCCCAATACAAACCAATGAATACAGGAATCTGTAAAATCATAGGCAAACAACCACCAATTGGATTAACTTTCTCACTTTTATACATTTGCATCATTGCTGCTTGTAGCTTAACTTTATCATCACCATATTCAGCTTTTAATTTTTCAATCTTAGGCGCTAAAGCTTTCATTTTTGCCATTGAAATATAACTAGCTCTAGTTAATGGGTATAATACAATTTTTACCAATAAAGTTAATAAAATAATCGCATATCCCCAATTATTCACTATATTAAATAATTTAACTAACAACCAAAATAATGGGGTTGCAAAAATATATACCCAACCATAATCTTTAGTCAATTCCAAATGTGGCGCAGTTTTAATTAAGACTGAGTACTCTTCAGGTCCTGCAAACAATGGAACTGATATACTTTGTTTTGAATGTGGAGCAATAACTGGCAAATCAGTCAATAAACCAACTGACACTAAATTATTACCAACACTCCTAAAACTAAAACGACATGTAACACCATTTGCACAAACAGGAGGATAATTATTCGCATTTAAAATCCAAAGTGTAGCGAAATAATGTTGAATATACCCTATCCAACCGTTCGTAGTAATATCTGGATATGATAAGTCATTTTTCTTAATATCATCAAATTTAACTTTTTCAAACTTAGTATTATTAGTATAATAAGCAGCACCTGTAAAAGTATGAACTAACTTGGTTTCACCATTAGGAGCCTCATCATCACGTAATAAACTCCAATAAGCTGACACACCGTTTAATGAATTATTCGTATTATTTTGAATCTGATAAGTTGTATCAACTAAATAACTTCCACGCTTAAAAGTTAAACTTTTGGTAACTTCAATACCACTTTCATTTGCAGTTAAATTAACTACAATAGAGTCTTGATTAGGTTGTAAAACATAATTAGTTTTATCTGTAGTATACTGAGTATGATGATTAGGTAATGCTATTTGACCACCTCCGATTAAACCAGTTTGTGCAATAAAAATTCTATTATTTGAATTTTGCAACAACTTATACAATTGTTTGGAATTACCTACTTCACCATGATTTAATAATTCAAGACTATCAATATCACCACCAATTGTATTAATTTGTACTTGCATAACATCTGTAGTAACAGTTATAACTTGACCAACCTTAATTACATTAACAGTTGAGTTATTACTTACCATTTGATTAGTTGAGCTTAACGAACTTGGTATGTCATTAGTTGCAATTGTTTTACTAACGTTTTGCTTAGATTCAGGAACTGGATTAATGTATTTTTCCCAAACAAACAACAGACCCAAAGAAATAGCAATAAATAAAATTAAACGACGTGAATCCATAAATTTTCCTATAAAAATAACCTATGGTACAGGATCATAACCACTCCCACCATACGGATGACAACGTAAAATCCTTCTTGTACCCAAATACAAACCCTTTATTGTACCATATTTTTTAATTGCAGTCATCGTATATACAGAACAAGATGGTTGATAACGACAACAATATGGTATAAAAGGTGCTATAGTTAATTGGTAAATTCTAATTAAAAACAAAAAAAAATTAGCCAACATTTTTTTTAAATACACCTGTTAATTTGATAAATTCATCTCGAACATCATAATAATTGTCTTTATTAAATCCAATATTTATTCGAACAACAATATCGACACCATACCAATCATGTTGATTAGTTCGAAACAACTCGCGAATAATACGTTTCATATAATTACGCTTATTAGATTTCTTATTGTTTTTTTTACTAACAATCAAACCTAAACGATTAAAATCTAAATTATTAGGCTTATAGTGGATTTTAAACCACTTTCCTACACGTACTTTACGAAAAATAAAAACGGATGAAAACTCATCCGCTTTTTTTAATCTATATTCTTTAGTATATAAATACAAAATATATTATACCGCTAAGCGTTTTCTTCCAACTGCACGACGCGCACTAATAACAGCACGACCTGCTTTAGTTTTCATTCTAACTAAAAACCCATGAGTACGATTACGTTTTGTATTTGATGGTTGAAATGTACGTTTCATTATTATTTTCCTATCTTACAATATAAACATTAGAGTACGTGATTGTAACACAATATTTATTAATATTGTCAGAATTATTACATATTGTACTTCGCAGCTTGTAAAATAAACAAATATTTAGCTAAATCTTATAAAAAAAACGGCGCAACTTACTCGACAATGGGCGTTTAAAAATAATGTTCATATTTGTATTTGACAGATAATTGTTTGCTAAAGTATAATACAAATCTATTTTGATGGAAGTTAATAATGAATGCAGTTTTCTTAAATATAGACTGGTTAGAAATATGGCAAGCAATAGCAGATACTTTATTCATGCTAAGTGTATCTGTATTAATTAGTACCCTCATTGGTATTCCAACTGGGATTGTTTTATATTTAACAGGTCGTGGACGATTATTAGATAATAAGTACCTACATAATACACTGTCTTTATTTATCAATATATTGCGCTCTATTCCGTTTATTATATTGTTAATTGTGATGATGCCATTTACTATTTTTATAGTAGGTACTTCATTAGGCGCTGAAGGAGTAATACCACCTCTTGTTGCTGGAGCTTTTCCATTTTTTGCAAGATTAGTTGAAAATTCATTAAAAGAATTAGATAATGGCATAATTAATATGGCAGAATCATGTGGAGCTACTATATGGCAAATTATTTGGCATATTTTATTACCTGAAATATTACCAAGCATTGTCGCTAGTATTACTGTTACCACAATAGCTTTAGTTTCTTATACGGCAATGGCTGGAACAGTTGGCGGCGGCGGTTTAGGTGATTTAGCGATTCGCTATGGTTATCAACGCTTCCAAACTAATATTATGTTAATTACAGTAGTATTATTAATTGTAATGGTACAAATAATCCAATATATAGGTGATAAAATAGTAGCTTTGTTACAAAAAAAGTGAGTACCTAAATGAATAAATTAATTAAATTGTTATTGTTTTTAAATTTAATAGTTATATATACTGCAAATGCAGTTAATATTAATTGGCAAGAAAAAATCGTTAAGCTGGATGATAAATACAAAATGCATTATTATTATGCAGGTCATGGAGCTCCTGTTATTTTACTTAATGGATATGGCGTAACTGCTAATTTCTGGAGCGCCTCATTTGTTAATTGCTTAGCGAGTAATCATACCGTATATTTAATTGATTATCGAGGTATAGGTACAAATGAACCACTAACTAGTTCACAAAATATAACAGACATGGCAAACGATATCCATAGTTTGGTGAAAGCTTTAGATATTAAAAAACCAGATATTATAGCTTGGTCTATGGGTAGCACGGTTGCTATACAATTAAGTTATAAATATCCGGATAATTATAACAAAATTGTATTATTAGCTCCAGTATTATTAGATAATAATCTAAATAATGAAGATAACACGCCAGAATTTAAAAACCAAAACCAGATTTTAAATTATGTTTTTAATAATAATCTCTATGATTATAAGTTTAAAGATGTATTACAATATAAAAACAAGCTATTTAAACCAGATGGGGTATTATTTCCTACTGATGATGTAAATACAAATCAATTAATGGCAATTGCGTATTGGATAAATAGTGATGATACTGAAGATAAAATATTGAGTTCAAATTCACAGTATTTGTTAATTGTAGCAAATCATGATAAAATACTATCCAAAGATAAAACATTATCTGATGCAACCGAATTTAAAAATATTAAAGTAGTTGAATTTGATGGTAGTGGTCATGATATATCATTGCAAGCACCTATTCTAGCTTGTAAACAAATTGAAAGTTTTATAAAATCGGAGAAGCAATAAATGAAAAAATTATTAGGAATATTATTATTCAGTATAACCAGTTTGGTTTATGCAAAAGATACAATTATAACCATAGGCGCATCGCCGGTACCACAAGCTGAAATTTTGAAGCAAATAAAGCCTATATTAAAGGCGCAAGGTATCGATTTACAGATTAAAGAATTTAGTGATTATGTACAACCTAATTTATTAGTTGAACAGAAACAACTTGACGCTAATTTTTTTCAACATAAACCATATATGGAACAATTTAATAAAGAACATGGTACACATTTAGTATCATTAATTGGTGTACATATTGAACCTATGGGTGTATATGCTAGTTCTAATCCTAAACTTACTGAGTTTGTAAAAAGCAAGGATCCTACCAAATTACCAAAAGGATTGACTATTGGTGTACCAAATGATACAACCAATGAAGGTCGTGCATTGTTATTATTACAACAAAATAAAATTATCACACTTAAACCTAATGTAGCTTATCCAACTAAAAAAGACATTGTAACTAACCCATATAATGTAACTATAAAAGAATTAGATGCTGGGATGATTGCGCGTAATCTAGTAGCACATCAACTAGACTTAGCTGTAATCAACTCTAATTACGCTATTCAATCAAATTTAAATCCAGTGTTAGATGCTGTATTTATCGAAAGTAACCAAAGTCCATATGTAAATATAATTGCAATTCGTCCTGAAGAATTAAGAGAACCACAAATGCAAGCATTAGCAAAAGCAATTAAATCTAAACAAGTTACAGATTTTATCTTTAAAAACTATAAAGGTGCTGTAGTACCAGTTAATTAAGGTTAGTTTATGATTGGTCAATTAAAAGGCACTGTAGTTTATGCAAAACCTCCAGCACTAATCTTAGAGGTTAATGGTGTTGGTTATGAGATTGATATGCCAATTCCTGATTGTGCTAATATTAATGTCAATTCTGAATTGGTAATATATACACACCTTACTATTCGTGAAGATGCACATCAATTATATGGGTTTTTAAATAGAAATAGTCGAGATAGCTTTCGCACATTAATTAAAGTATCTGGAGTTGGTCCGAAAATTGGCTTAGCATTATTATCTACATTAAATCCAACTGAGCTAGAATATGCTTTAGATAACGCTGATGTTACAACTTTGTGTCGAACTCCAGGGATTGGTAAAAAACTTGCTGAACGTATGATTTTAGAATTGAAAGGTAAATTATCTATTAATAACACAATAGAACATGATGCTAAAATTCAAGCACAAGATGAAGTCTCGATTATTCGTATGGATGTAGCGAATGCTTTATCAAGCCTTGGCTATAATGATAAGGAGATATCATATATCATGCAACAATTACCACAAAATATACAAAATGTAAGTGACGGTATTAAACAAGCACTCAAATTAATCAAATAATTAATTCTTTTTGTCTTTGTAGTTAAATGGATATAACAGCCCCCTCCTAAGGGGCAGTTACAGGTTCGATTCCTGTCAAGGACACCACCCCACTTGGATTCATAATCTAAACTTAATTACACATATCTTACTTTAATCAGCATCAAATGAATTAAGCGTAATTACGCTGCTTTTGCAAAGTAAATGATAAAACAAAGCATACAATAATAAATACACTCAAACTATATGCATTATTAAACATTTCCTTATCATTAAAATATGCAAATATCATCATTGCTAATAAATATAAAAATATGCTATATGCTGATAAAAAAGCATTTATGGTACGTTTTATATTAAATTTATAATAAGAGATACAATAAATTATAAAAAACATGCTTATTATTATCAATGCTAATTTATTTGCAACAAAACCACACTGCACAATAAGATAACTAACAATTATAAATGATATTATGCTAATAGTTTTACCAAAACCAAGCTTAAATAAGCGAACACGATCTTTTTCTGAACTACGTAAACGACTAAATGCTATTGGTATCGCAAGACATGCAATTAATTGAAAATTTGATACAATAATCATGATTTTTTGCCAATTATCAAAAATTGTAATCATAACCATAGATAAAATTAATGAAAAAATTAAAGCACGACGCGAAACAAAAAAATTAGGGTTGATTTTACCAAAGAAACGTGGCATCTGATTATCCTGTGACATACTGCTTAACATCCTTGTCATAGAACCTGTATAAATTATTCCAGCTCCAGATACTTTAATTAATGTGCGAAAGCTATCTCGACTATTTCTATTTAAAAACCCATATAATGTAACTATAC
>DAHXMX010000053.1 GCA_027371515.1 Neisseriaceae bacterium | reverse complement strand
GTTGAATCTGATATTCATAATGTACAAAATAAAATTTTGAAACAACAAAGTAATGATAATTACGTCATTAATATATATGGCGGTTATTTAGGACAACATATTGTTTATCAAACTGATGCAGAGTATTTACCTACAGTATTTAATAATAATTATCAAATAGATAAGCAGTTTTATGGTCTAAGGTCTATAGCAACTACTCTTACTGAATTAACTAAAATACCAACTATTTTAGATATATCAAATCCTGAAACAGGTATCAATGGTACTAATTTAGAGCAGTGTAACAATGTTAGATTTACTCAGCAAGATGGCACATTGATTGATTTATTAAATCTTATTAGTGCAAGATGCGATCTAGCTTGGAGTTATAAAAACGGTAAATTGATTTTAAGCGATATTGAAACTAAAACTTGGAATGTTCGTGGCATTCCAGGTGAGATACAAGTGCAAAATGCCATAAATAATAATAGCGGTGTGCAGTCACAATCTGGAGCTAATGGTTCAGGTACCGGCGGAGGAGGTGGTCAGGTGACTGGTCAATCACAATCAGTAGGTCAGCAAAGCGCTACACAAAATACCGCATTTAATCTTGAAAATAGCTTATGGAAAAACTTAGAAGATGCAGTTTCTAAACAATTATCAAAAGTAGGTAAAATTAGTATATCACCTTCGACTTCAAGCTTAACAGTTACTGACAAACCATCAGTGATATTACGTGTAGATAAATTTATGGAAATTCAAAATAATAAAATGAAACGTAACGTAATTATTGAGATTCAAATTATGTCAGTTGATGTACAAGCCACAGATAATTATGGTATTAATTGGAATTTAATTTTAACTGGTGATAGTACCAAATTTTCTATTAATGGTCAATCAGTACAACAATCAGCAACAGGTGGTAGTTTTACTCCTAGTCCTGTTTTTATGCCAACAGCCACTACTCAAGCTTTTACTTTAGGTGTTACTAGTGGTAGTTTAAGTGGTAGTCAATTTTTAGTTAATGCTCTTAGTACTAAATCGCAAGGAACATTAATTACTAGTGCAGCAGTAGCAACTATGTCAAATCAACCAGTACCATTACAATTTATTGATCAACAAGCTTATTTGGCATCAGTTGAAACCACTCAAACTGCTCAAGTTGGTAGCCAAACCGCTTTAACCCCAGGTCAATTAACTACAGGTATTAGCCTTAATATATTACCTGTTGTTGAAGATGATGATAAGGTAAATTTACAACTATCAATTAATATATCTGCTTTAAAGAAAATGAGTCAATATACTAGTCAGGGAGCTAGTATTCAATTACCAAATACATTGCAACGTAATTTCATGCAAAAAGTAGTAGTTAAGTCCGGTGATGCTTTTGTTTTAACTGGTTTTGATTCAGATAATCAGTCATTAATTGATACCGGAGTTGGTAGTCCAACTAATTGGTGGTTAGGGGGCGGAGTATCTGCTGATAAAGTTCGTACTCGCATGGTAATGATTGTAACGCCAGTGGTAATTGATTAATTATGAAAGTGTTAAATAAAAGTGGTTACGCTTTTGCTAGTGGTATGTTTTGGCAAATTGCTGATGAAGGCAAAAGAGCGCCTAATTTAGCTAAATTAGCTAAAGATACAAATAATGATATGTATTGTTATATTAAATCATATCGTCCAACTTGGGGTTTTTGTAAGCACAGTGAATTAAATGGTTTTAAGAAAGTTGCTTCATTAGGTAAATATATTATTAGTGCATCTGGATTATTAGGTAAACCTAATAATATTATCATTGTATATAAGTTTAAGTCGGTTAATGAATTAGATGAATTTGAGGGTTCATTGAATGAAGATTTATATGGTTATATCATTTTACTTAATGGCACTATTTGTCCTGATGAAGGAGATTATGTATCTAACTTTGAATCAGTATATGAGTCTATTATTCAAAAAGCCAATCGCTATGAAATTGAATATCTTTATTTAACTTTAGATGTTGCAATAAGATTTTTTAGTATTTATGAATTGATTATGGATAATATTAATAAACCAGATATCTTAATGACACTCATGAATAATGTTGCTTATACTGAATTATATGAATTAATCGTATCATATAAGCAGACACATTACTTATCGTTATTTGAAGAATATTCACATGAAGTACTAATTAAATTAACTAAGGAGCAGTTTTTTGAAGCTGAATATAAAAAGCACAAAAATTTAGGTTTGAGATTCATTATTGATAATATTTATACGCTTAATTTTACATCTGATGAAGCATATTGGCATAAAGATATATTACATAAATACTATAAACAAAGTTTGCTTAAGTCGTTAAAGCGACAAAATGCACACCCGATTAAGTTAATTATTATGGGGGTATTATTTGTCATTTTGTTTTATTTAATTTATATTACATTTATTAAAACTGATGAAGATGCTATTGCTTTTGTGGTATCTAATAAACCGGAAATACCTAGAGTTACTGCGGTAAACCCATTATCTTTAATTAAACAGTGTGTTATAAAAAATGATCGTTATTTTTTAGATTTAGAGTATTTGGTTTTAAAGTCACTTAAATGTGATTCACTAAGCACAGAGCTTACTTTTGAAACTAATACTAATTTAACATTTAATGATTTTGCTTATTTAATAGGAGAAAGTAACGGCATTACATTTAATAATCAGTTAGGTTATTATAAAGTTAAATATTGGATTAAAAATAAAAATATTATTAATCAACAACCTATTTCACATGGACAAATATTAACTAATTTAGAGGCGGCAGCTACTCAATATAGTTTTATTTTACAGTTACAAAATGGAATAAATAGAAAAGTACAAGAATTTACTATTAGTTCATATCAGTCACCATTGTTTCTATTAAAACATCATATTTTAGATGATGTATTAATTAGACAAATTCAGATGAATTTAAATCAAAGTAATGGTTTATATAATTGGACAATTAATGGAGAATTTAAACAATGACAAACTTAAGCTTAAGATTAAGTTTAATTTTAGTTGTATTAACTAATTTGGTATATGCAGTTAATACAGCTCTACCAAGTGATGAAGATATTGTAAATATGTTACATGAAAGTAAATTAGAGTCTAAAGTTACTTCACAAAAACTTAATCCACCAAAAATAGAGAATAAAATAATCGCGTCTCAAATAGTTAACTATTCTAATCTTGATAGTATAGATAATATGTCGAATGATATTTTGTATAAGAAACGTCAATTAGAACAAGAAAAATTAAATGCAGAGATAAAAAAAGCACGTATGGGAGTGCAAAATCAAACGCAAGCTACTATACAAACCGGTTCTAAAGAAACAGTACAAACAGTTGTATCTGGTGTTGCTATAGATAACAATGGTCGTAAAATTGCATGGTTACAGTTTGCTGATGGTGGTTCATTGACAGTAAATATAGGTTCGCAAGTTGGCGATTATTATGTATCAAATATTACGATGTCGCATGTTACTTTAACCAAGAAAATTGGTAAGAAATATAAAAACTTCATACTTAAGCGTTCATATTTACCGATAGATAAAAATAATAATTCAGTAATAAATAATGCAGTATTTAGTCCATCTCCAGTTATAACTGGAGCAAATCTTGCAGATACAAATCAGAATTTTGAGATAGTACCACCAATAGTTAAATAGGTATTTTGAGATGATAAATAATAATATAAAAATTTTAACTGGCAAGGGTGGTAAATACCAGTTACCAGCTAATATGTATGATTATATGTGTTTAACTTCAGATAGAAAATTATACATTAATCATGCATATAGTACAAAGGCTGAAGTTTTGAATAAAATAGCTTATTTTAAAGAAGCTAAATTATTTGATGATAAACCAATTTTATTATCTTCCAATGAGATACGTGCTTTTTATGACTTAGATACTAAAAATACTCAAGATACATCACAGTTACAACGAGAAGCAATTGATCTTTTTAAAGTAGCTGCAAGTCGTAATGCTTCTGATGTGCATATTATTGTTAGGAAAACTGAGTCAGTTATTAAAATGAGAATCACTGGTGATTTAATCTATTATCAAGAAGGGTTTACTGCAGCTCATGGTAATGCATTATGTAAAACAATATTTATGACGATGTGCGATCAAGCAGGTAAAACTTTTCAAGCTAAATCTCGTCAAGATGCACGCATGAAGTCAATTTATTTACCTGATGGCATTACTGGAGTTAGGATTGGTACTAGCCCAACAGATTCTGGTTATATATTTGTATGTCGGTTACTTAAAAAATATGATTCTACTAAGCTTAATTTAGATCTTCTTGGTTATGAAGATTTTCAGCGTGAACTTTTTAATCAAGCTAAAAGTAAAAAAGCAGGAATTAATATATTTTCAGGTCCTACAGGTTCTGGTAAATCAACTACTATGGCAATTATTGTTGGCGTGATAATTAGTGAGAGCGCTGGCTCTAAACATGTATTAACTGCAGAAAATCCAGTTGAGTATGAGATTGGTTCTACTGTATCAATAACTTCACAAAAAGATGGAAAATCTTTTACTAAACAAATTATGTCGTATGCTACTCAAACGCCAATTATGGGTTCGAATACTCGCCAAACTAAAGACATCTTCGGTGACGCTATTAGATCTATGATGCGATTAGATCCTGATGTAATTATGATTGGTGAGATTAGAGATAGTGGTTCATTAAAAGCAGCTCTTGATTCATCAATGACTGGTCATCAGGTATGGACATCAGTTCATGCAACAACTGCAGTTGGTATTATAACAAGGGTTAATATGCTTGGCATGGAAGATAATATCCAAAAAGAGCTTATTTGTGATGCCAATAATATTTCAAGTTTAATTTCTCAACGTTTAGTTAAAAAAGTTTGTCCGCATTGTTCAGAGTTGCTAATTAATCATAGACATAAAGTAGATAAGTCATTACTTGAGCGATTAACTAAAGCTTTAAATAATTGCATTCATAAAGTAAGATTAAGAAACAGTAATGGTTGCAATAAATGTGATGGTGGTTCAATAGGTAGAACTGTTGTTGCTGAGATTGTTTTAACTGATCAAAAATTTATGTCATTAATGATTAATTCGGTTTATGAGGCTGAAAATTATTGGTTATCTAAGTTAAATGGCGTATCGATGATGATGCATGGTTTACTTAAAGTATCACGTGGTGAGATAGATCCAACAGATTTAGAAGATGAGCTTGAATATATTAATTTACCTGAAGGAGTAAATATGGATTATTTTAAGTCTTTATTGAAATAGGTCTTACGCATGATAGTAAATATAGCAGAGTTGTTTTATATAAAAGAGATAATCAATGTATAAATTAAATTATTTACTTGTACATATTCATAACAAATTAAGTTTTATACTACGTAAAACCATTATGAATTTTAAAACGCGTATGGCATTATATCGAATGCTTGAAAAAATGACTGGTAGACCTGCATCACTCCAAATCCATGAAGCTATCGAGGAATTAAAAGCATTAGAAATTAAGCAAGATTATAAATCTCGTTTATGGTATGTACTTGATGATGTCATGAATAATATGCGAACCGGTGAGGCAAAGTTTGCCAAAAGTTTAACTCGATATGTGCCTGAGCAAGATGTAATGATTATATCAGCTAGTGAAGAGGATGATATTACAGTTGGTTTTACCACAGTAATAGCTAATAATCTGCAAAATAAAAAAATGAAAGATGCATTTATTAGTGCTTTAACTTATCCAGTTTTGATACTTATTGTTTTATTTAACTTATTATATTATTTTAGTAATAATGTAGTGCCGGTTTTTGTACAAAATATACCAGATGGGGCTGTATTATCAATTTCGTCTCAATTATTAGTAATAATGTCAAATACATTTAATTGGTGGTTTAGTATTTTATTGATTATAAGTATTGGTACTATAAGTTTAATTATTTGGGCATTACCAAATTTATCACATGGTATTAGACAGTATCTAGAAGATATCCCACCGTTTAATATGTATCGAATAGTTGTTGGTTGTGGTTTTTTATTTGCATTAAGTAGTTTATCAAGAGCCGGTTTTAAGCAGGATGATAGCTTAGAGCAAATGGTGCATTTAGCTAAACCTTATTTGCGTTATCGTATTCAAGCGGTGCAAGAATTAATGACTGAAGGTATGGATATTGGGCAAGCATTAGTGGAAAGTAAACTTAATTTCCCAGATAAGCAAATGGTCTTAGAGTTAGCTATACAAACAAAATATAGCGATGATGATAGCTTAGAAGTATTATCCGCAACCTTAGCAGAGGATGGTTTAACTGCTATTAAACGTCAAGCCAATAGCATTAGATTTCTTATTACAGCTCTTGTTTTTAGCACTATTGGTTTTTTATATTTTGGGGTATATCAGTTTGGAGCTGACTTAGGTAATGTTGTTACATCTTAAGGGGAGATATTAGTAATGTTAATATGAGTTAATTTTAAATAAATATTTAATCTGGTTATGACAATAAGTTAATTAAATTTAAAAGGTTAATCAAAATGAAAAAATTTAGTAATGAATATAGTAGTAATATAAAAGCTAAGCAACAACTTGACAATGCACGTCTTGAATTTGCGAAAAAACATAAAAAAATATCTGGTTTCAATGCAATT
>DAHXMX010000052.1 GCA_027371515.1 Neisseriaceae bacterium | reverse complement strand
TCGTCAATACATTGAGCAACAAAAAACACCAGAATAGCTACGCTAGCTTAACGCCTTATATCCTCCCCCTGAAGGGAGAGGTTTTACGGCGTGTTGGATAAATAAGGGGGATTCTACAATATACGGTTTACAATAGACATAGCACCTTCTTCTGAACTAGTAACAGATTTTCTAAAATTGGCAAATAATTCACGTCCAAGTCCATGCTCATTAGCAGACAAATCAATCGGTAATATTTCACGCTTATCTAAGATATTTTCATCAACTAAGACATTTAATGTACCATTATTTAGGTCTAGCTCAATAATATCACCATCACGAATTTTGGCAATTCTTCCGCCTGATAGCGCTTCTGGAGTTAAATGAATGGCATTAGGTATTTTACCTGATGCACCAGACATACGCCCATCTGTTAATAAACCAACGCTATAGCCTTTATCTTGGAGTGAAGTTAATGCCGGTGTCAAACCGTGTAACTCAGGCATCCCATTTGCTTTTGGTCCTTGATATAGAACAACTACAACACAATCTTTATTAAGTTTACCCTCTTTATATGCTTGATTCATATCAGCTTGCGAAGTAAAAACAACGGTAGGTGCTTTAACATAACGATGCTCAGGAGCAATTGCTGATATTTTACTAATAGATCTACCTAAATTACCTTTTAATAACTTTAATCCACCATCTGCAGAAAATGGATCTTCAATTGGGCGTACTATTTCAGAATTGGTATTTGTTGCTTCTTTAAAAACCAACTTACCATCTATCAATTGAGGTAATGTCGTATAACGATGTAATCCATGCCCCATATTCGTCATAACATCATCATGTAATAAGCCACCTTTTAATAACTGACTAATAATATATGATACTCCACCAGCTTCATAAAACTGATTAATATCTGCAGTACCATTAGGATATACTCGAGCAAGTAATGGAATAATGGTAGACAATTCAGCGAAATCGTCCCAGTCAATAATTACTCCACAGCTACGCGCTATTGCTGGTAAATGTATGGCATGATTAGTTGAACCACCGGTAGCAATTAACCCAATAATTGCATTAATAATACTTTTTTCAGTTATTACTTCACATAATGGAATATATTCATTCTTTTGACTAGTGATTTCAACTACACGCTTAGCCGCAAAATCATTTAAACTATCCCGAAGTGGAGTATTTGGATGTACAAAAGATGAACCAGGTATATGTACTCCCATAAATTCCATAAGCATTTGATTACTATTAGCGGTACCATAGAAAGTACAAGTACCTGCCGAATGATATGATTTCATTTCAGATTCAAGTAAAGCTTCTTTACCCACTTTACCTTCTGCATATAACTTACGTGTTTCAGCTTTCACTTTATTTGATATACCACTTGGCATAGGTCCTGCTGGTACAAATATAGTTGGTAAATAACCAAACGATAACGCACCAATCATAAGACCTGGTACTATTTTATCACAAATACCTAAACATAACACACCATCAAATACATTATGCGATAAACTGATCGCTGTTGACATCGCAATTACATCACGAGAAAACAAAGACAATTCCATACCAATTTGACCTTGAGTAACACCATCGCACATAGCAGGTACTCCGCCGGCTACTTGCGCTGTTGCGCCAACTGATAATATAGACTTCTTTAACATTTCTGGATAGCGATAATACGGTTGATGAGCAGACAACATATCATTATATGCAGTCACAATTCCAATATTTGGATTATCAACTTGTTTTAAACGAAATTTAACTGTATCGTCCTCTGCGGCAGCTGCATGCGCTAAATTAGTACAAGCTAATTTTTCACGACTTACTTTCTTACCATAATAAGACCTCATCAAGTCCATATATTGTTTTCGAGTATTAGCGCTACGCTTAATAATTCGTTCAGTTATAGCACGCAATTTAGGATGAATTTGTGTCATTTAGGCATTCCTTTTAAAGGTAATTATTAATTACATATACATTCCACCATTTACATGAATAGTTGTACCTGTAATATAAGAGGCATCATCACTTACTAAAAATTTCACACTATTTGCCACATCATCTACGTGCCCCAAACGCCCTAGCGGAATATTTTTTAAATATTGATCAATTACATCCTCACTTAATACATCAGTCATATTTGTAGCTATAAAACCAGGTGCTACACAATTAACCGTAATATTACGACTACCAACTTCTTTAGCTAAAGATTTAGAAAATGCAACAACAGCAGCTTTAGAACTTGAATAATTAACTTGACCAGGATTACCCATAAAACCAACTACTGATGAAATATTGACAATACGTCCAAAACGTGCTTTAGTCATACCACGAATAACAGCTTTGGTAAGTAAAAATATTGCTTTTAAATTAGTATCCATTACCTGATCCCAGTCTTCTTCTTTCATCCTTAAAAACAAACCATCTTTAGTGATACCAGCGTTATTAATTAATACAGTTATATCACCATGACGCGCTATAATATCAGACACAACTTTTTCAATATTTGCCTTATCAGTAACATTTAACACTACACCTTCACCGCCAAAATCTTTTAAAGATTCACTAATACTATGCGCACCACTTTCACTAGTTGCAGTACCGATAACCGTTAAACCATTTTTTGCAAGCATAGTTGCAATTGCAAGTCCAATCCCGCGTGTTGCACCAGTTACTAAAGCTACTTTTTTTATTTCTGACATATTTTTAACCTTTTTATTTAATTGTATCTAATACTGTTTGTAAATCAGCAATATTACTTAATGAATAGCTCATCAAATCTGCCGCTATTCGTTTATTTAAACCAGATAAAACCTTACCAGGACCACATTCCACAACTGTATTAACACCATCACCAATCAATTTATTAATCGATTTTGTCCATAATACTGGCATATATAACTGTTTAATTAATGCTTCTTTAATTTCATTAATATTATTACTAATTTTTACATTAAAATTATGTATAACTGGTATGCTTGGCATATTAATGGTTATATCATCTAATGCTTTAGCTAATTTTTCACTAGCTGGCAACATCAAACTACAGTGCGACGGTACTGACACTGGCAATAATTGTACTTTACGTGCACCACGCTCTTTTAGTTTTTCACTAGCTAACATAACAGATTGCGCCATACCAGCAATTACTACCTGTCCAGGCGCATTAAAATTAACCCCAGCAACAACTCCACCATGTAATTGCTCAATTTCACTACATACTTGGATAATCGTATCATCATCTAAACCAAGAACTGCCGCCATAGCTCCAGCTCCTGCAGGAACAGAATCCTGCATTGCTTCAGCTCTAAGTCTAACTAAACGTAAACCATCCTCAAAATTAATAGCTCCACCAGCCACTAAAGCAGTCCATTCTCCTAAACTATGTCCAGCCATATAATCAGGCTTCTTACCACCTTTACTTAGATAAGTTAAAAACATCGCATATCCTGCTGTTAATAATAAAGGCTGCGTATTGACGGTTTGATTAATATTGCTAGCATCATCTTCTTGTAGCATTGATAAAAAATCAACTCCTAAAACATCATGTGCAATAGCAAAAGTTTTTTGAACTTGTTCAAACTCAAGATAATTATCCATCATTTTTAAGCTCTGTGAACCTTGACCGGGGAATACAAACAATAAAGACATAACTTCAACTCCATTTACTTTACCGCTGGCAGAAATTCTATTTTCACAACCCCATGGTTACGTTTCTTAGTTACCAAATAACGTTGGGTGGGATTTAGCGCAACAATTGTTGCTTAGTTTCTCCATTGGTACAATTAATCATGATACCTATATTATACTATTTGTCTATAGAAAATACAACTACAATCAAACAAGCCGAAACTGCGTATTTAATCTGCATGTGTATTTGGTGATATTTGATGATATTTGGTAGTATTCGATACTTGGTGCTATTTGATATTTATTACCAAATATTGCTAAAAAATATTTGGTCGCATAGCTATTTTGCTGCTGCCTTGTATCCTGCCCTCCATCCTTATAAATGGAGGGATAAAGAAAAATATAACAAAATCTAGCTTAATGTAATAAATTAGTCTTTAATGCAATAATCACGCAAATACATACAATAATCCATAAAACTACTGCTTGAATAAATACATTTAAGCCAACTGCCTTAATATTCTTAAACGATACATTATAACCAATTAAAAACAACGCAACCACAAATAATGATTCGCCAAATTCTTTAAGATATACACCAATTGGTTGGATTGATGGAATAACAGTTACTGACAATGATGCTAAAATAAACCATAAAATAAACCATGGTTTTTTAGTTTTAGCATGACCGTGAGCTTCGTGATCTTTAGATACCTTTGAATAGATAACAGCAATAACCAAACTTACCGGAATAATCCATAAAGCTCTAACCAATTTAACTGTTGTTCCAACCACTAATGAATCTTGACCATATGCCAAACAACTACCAACTACTGAAGAGGTATCATGAATAGCCAAAGCGGATAACAAACCAAATTGCACTTGACTTAAATGTAGCGAATGTCCAATAATTGGGAATAAAATCAATCCAACTGCATTTAATAAAAATATCGTTCCCATAGCAACGGCAGTTTCCGCATGATTAGCACGAATTACCGGCGCTATTGCTGCAATAGCACTACCGCCACATATTGCAGTCCCGGCACTAACTAAAGTTGAAATTTTACCCTGATTATTGAGTAATTTACCCAAAATAAGACCTAATATCAAGGTACCAACGATGCTAATTACAGTATAACCAATCCCTTCAATACCAGCTTTCAAGATATTAGTTAAATTAAAGCCAAAACCCAAAAAGATAATTGCATAACTCAATACTGTACTTGAATAAAGCTTAGAATAATGGCTAACTGCCGCATCATTTTGAATAGCAGTTAATATAATACCAATAACTAATGCAATACCTGGCAAGAAGTGCTTAAAGCTAACATCGGTAAAATTCAAACCCAGTAACAGAAAAATTATGCCAAACATAATAATGGGATTGTTTTTATTTTTAACGTGCAGATTACTCATTACTTTTCCTTTAAAATAAATTATCAACTTTAAACTAAAACGATAATTGTACTATATCTTAATAATAACAAAAATACAATCAACAATATTATTTGCTTTTACAACCAAGATTACAATTATTTTGTCTATTATATGGTAACAGCATTAAAATATTAGCCATACCGCAATAACCAGTGATACCTGCAAATAGCAACCCAGCACCTACAAAAGCACTTAATAAATACCACGCATGACCATAAAAAGAGCCAAGTATAACACCTAATAAAATCAAACCACCAGCCACAATTTGCACTTGACGCATAATCGGTAATGGTGATTTTTCTCCTTTAAGTGTAACACAACCGGCGCTCTTCCAAGCATTGATTCCACCATCTAAAATATATACTTCATCTACATCAAGTTTAGCAAATTTATCTGCATGTATTTGCGTTCGATTACCACTTTGACAATGTATTACAAGTTTTTTATCGCCTAATTTATTGATTAAATCATTAGTTTCAAAACTAGATAATGGCTGATTAATTGCACCTATAATACGTTCATAATTATACTCATCAGGTTCTCGTATATCACATACTACAACGCAATCATCATGATACATTTTTTTAAATTCGTCAACGCTAATATTAGTAATTTTAACCATTTTAATATTCTTTATAAATTTTATTAATTATCACAAAAACAATAAGTTAAGAAAAAACTATACCGTAGCATTATCTAAAGAGGCAATGCGGTATACAGTTTTTGAAATATTATCAGCAATAGAATCTAACGCTAAATTATTAGATTGATAAACCCCATCATTTTCATTAAATGGATTTTCCATATCTTCAGACAAAATTTCCAATCCATTTAAAATATAGACTAGAACAATCAAGATTGGAATAATTAAAAGACCAAACTCTTCTACCCAACCAAATGGAAAGATTATCATATAAAACTGTAATGATTTTTTTACAAACATTTTAAACGCTGATGGTATCGGTGTATTTATAATTTTTTCACAGCCACCGTGAATATCAATCAAGCTAACCAGATGATTTTCTAAAGACATAAATTGCTCAAATGTAATTGTACCATTAATCCTATACTTATTAATTTGATGGTACATATAATTAGCAACTATATTTGGAATATTATCATTTGGCTCAAACTTAAGTCCAAGGTTAGTAATTATTGTAATGCATTTATCTTGTTGACGGCGTTGATGATATTTTAATATTATTGGAAATTTTGCAAGACATTCAAGAAATAATTTATTATTTTTATCATCATCTTTATTTAAACCTGCTTCTTTTCTATATTCATTTTCTTTTATTGCATTATTCAAATTTGTCATTAAAATATTTCCCTGTTTCTCATTTCTATGTTGCTCATGAGAATATTTTTTTGATTTATAATTTTTTCTTTTTTTCCTGATTTTGATTTATTTAAAAATGTATATAGAAGAGTGACAAATGTAGAACATAATTTTTTATTAATTGATAATGATCCAAAAGATGAAAATTTAAAAATAAGACAAAATTATCAATATTAGAAAATGAAAAGAAAAAAATGGATAAAGAAATAGAAGAATCAAAAAATAAAAATATA